>DASUYB010000016.1 GCA_036377595.1 Longimicrobium sp.
GGTCGGATCCCGCCGACAGTCAAGGAGTTGGCGGGCCGCCCGCGGGACCGTGATGCGATCGGATCCTTGCGGCGGCTACACGGCGGCCGGCTTCCGCGAGGCCTTCGCCTTGAGCACCACGGTGTCGGCGTCCAGGTGGTCGTCGCCGCAGGCGTGCACGTACTCCTCGTAGGTGCCGTGGTAGTCGCGGATCCCGGCGGGGCTGATCTCAACGATGCGCGTGGCCAGCTGGTTCACGAACCAGCGGTCGTGGCTGACCAGGATCAGCGTTCCCTCGTACCCCTGCAGCGCGGCCACCAGCGCCTCGATCGACTCCAGGTCCAGGTGGTTGGTGGGCTCGTCCAGCACCAGCACGTTGGGCTGCTCCAGCGCCAGCCGGCTGAACACCAGCCGCGCCGCCTCGCCGCCGGAGAGCGCGGCCAGGCGCTTCTGCCCGTCGTCGCCGCTGAACAGCATCAGCCCCAGGTGGCCGCGCACGAAGCCGCGGTCCTTCCCCGGCGCGAAGTCCCACAGCCACTGCTCGGCCGTCTTGTCGACGTCCTCCAGCTGCTCGTGGTGGTCCTGCGCGAAGTAGCCGGGGTGCGTCTCGTATCCCCACTCCACCGCGCCCGCGTCGGCCTCCAGGTCGCCCACCAGAATCTTGAGCAGCGTCGACTTGCCGATCCCGTTCGGCCCCATGATCACCAGGCGGTCGCCGCGGTTCACCTGCAGCGAGACGCCGGGAAGGACCTCCTTCTCCCCGAAGCTCTTCGCCACCCCGGCGATCTTCAGCACCTCCTTGCCGCTCGGACGCCGCTGCACGAAGCGAAACTTCGGATAGCGCCGCGAGCTGCCGGGAAGCTCCTCCAGCTCCTCGGCCTTGCGCTCGATCATCCGCAGCTTGCTCTGCGCCTGCCGCGCCTTGCTGGCCTTGGCCTTGAAGCGGTCCACGAACTTCTGGTGGTGCGCGATCTCCTTCTGCCGCCCCTCGATCTCCTTCTCCTTGCGCTCGCGGTCCTCCACCTTCTGCACCGTGAAGTCCGTGTAGTTGCCGCGGTAGAGGGTCACCGTCTGGTAGTCCACGTCCAGGATCCCCGTGGCCACGTTGTCGAGGAAGCGGTGGTCGTGGGAGATGACGGCCACGGGCCCCGCGAAGTCGTGGAGAAACTTCTCCAGCCAGCGGATGGAGAGGATGTCGAGGTGGTTCGTCGGCTCGTCCAGCAGCAGCACGTCGGGGTTCCCCGCCAGCACCTGCGCGAGGAGCACGCGCAGCCGGAAGCCGCCGGAGAGCGTCGACAGCGGCTGCCGGTGCACCTCGGCGGGGATGCCGAGGCCCTCGAGGATGGTGGCGGCGCGCGCCTCGGCGGTGTAGCCGTCCAGCCGCTGCACCGTGTCTTCGAGCTCGCCGAAGCGCTCGTAGTCGAACTCCTCGTGCGCGCGGGCCAGGATGGCTTCCTTCTCGACGATGGCGTCCCACAGCTCGGGGTTGCCCATCAGCGCCACGCCCAGGATCTCCTCGTGCTCGTAGAGGAACTGGTCCTGCCGCAGCACGCCGACGCGGGCGGACTTGGGGATGGAGACGGTGCCCTTCGTGGCCTCCGCGTCGCCGGCGAGGATGCGCAGGAGCGTGGTCTTGCCGGAGCCGTTGGCGCCCACGATGCCGTAGCGCTCGCCGGGATTGAGCTGGAACGCGGCGTCGGCGAAGAGCACGCGATCGCCGAACGACTTCTCGAGGCTGGATACGGAGATCATGATCGTAGCGCGGGAGCGGGTGCGAAACCGACGCTCCCCTTGGATGGACGGACGAACAGAAAAACACACCGCGGGGCGATGGCGTCCCGCGGTGTGTGCTGCTTCGGACGCGGTGATACCCGGCTGCGGCGGGATCGTTCGGCGCGAGTGGCGGAGATCCTGCCGGCCGCCGGCTCCCCCCCACCCCCGGCCCCTCCCCCACGAGACCCCACGAGGGGGGAGGGATGGGGGAGGGGAGACCTCAGCGCGGGGACGGGCTTCAGTTCACGCGCTTAGTTCTCCCCCGCCCCCGCGAAGCGGGGGAGGGGGCCGGGGGGAGGGGGCCACCTGCGGCCGCGCACAAGCCAGCACATCGCACCAATCTCTACCCCGGGTTGCGACAAAGAATCGGCGCGGAGAGCCGTCTCCCCGCGCCGATTCTCCTCCCAGTCCTCCCCCGTCAGCTCTCGATCGTCCAGCGCACGGGGATCGTCGTCGTCACGCGGACCGTCTTGCCGCGCGACTTGGCCGGGGTGAAGCGCATCTGGCTCACGATGCGGCGGGCCGCGGCCGAGAAGGCCTCGTCGGTCGACGACACCACCTCGACGGTCCCGGCCTCCACGTGGCCGTCCTCGCCGATCACGAACTGCAGCACGGTCTCGCCCGTCACCCCCGCCTCGCGCAGCGACGACGGATAGACGCGCTGGAGGGCGCGCTGCACGTCTTCCTGGTTGCGCAGCGAGGGGCGCACGTCCACCGCGCTCTCGTCCATCGGGCCGCTGCTCGCGGGCTCCTCGGCCGGCGGGGCGGGCGGGGCGGGCGGGGCGGGCGGAGCGGGCTCGGTGTTGCCGGTGGGCGCGCGGTTGTCGGACGCGTCGGTCTGCCCCACCACGTCACCTTCCTTCCCGACGCCGCTGACGTCGGCCAGCGTGATGGGCGTGGCGTTGGGGTTCGCGGCCGGCAGCACGTTCGGCGTGGTCTCCGGCGGGCGCGGGGTGACGAAATCACCCTTCACCGGCGGCGCGGGCGTGGGCGGCGCCTCGCGCGGCGTCTCGATCTTCGGCTGCTCGATGCGGGGCTCCTCGACCTTCGGCGCGAGCTCCACCCTGGGCGGCGGAGGCGGCTCGGGCGGGGGTGGCGGAGGGGGTTTCGGCTTGTCTTCGAGGTTCCACTCGGCGATGACCTCCTCCTTCACCGTCCGCGCGTCGGCCTCCTTCGCGAAGGCCAGCAGCGCGCCGATCACCGCGCCGTGCGCGACCACCGAGGCCGCGACGGTGCTCGGACTCCAGCGATTCCTGCGTCTCCCTGATCCGTTGTTGTACAAGGCCAGCATCTCAAGCTCCTGCAAGGGCTCCTGCAACCTCGGATTCGAGCCCACAAACATTTGCAAGTGCCGGGCCATCAATCTAGTGTAAGTTGTTGAAAAACATGTAGATAGATGAAAATCAAGAAACTGGCGGAGATGAGATTCCAGTCTGCGTGAAAGGCAATCAAAATGAACGAAAACAGCAGGTCTCACGCAGAGTTAGCAGAGTCAGCAGTAAACTGCAGTTTTCTGCTGACTCTGCTAACTCTGCGTGAGACCAATTCAGATTGAGTAGCAAGCAAAAGCAAGGCACCGCGAGCCGATTCCGGCCCGCGGTGCCCTTGGATTTCGTGCTTCCGGCGATCAGCCCCTCACCGGATGCGCGTCACCCGGCCGGCGCGGTCGATGGTGTAGCGCGCGCCCACCCACACGTCGTTCTCCAGCTTGATCGAGCCGGGGACCGCGTTCGCGCGGAGCGAGAGCGACACCGAGAACGGGTCGGCGCCGGCCACGTTCACCGTGTACCCCAGGTCGATCAGCGACCGCACGGTCAGCTCGCTGAGCGGGTTGGTGCTGCCGCCGTTCAGGAAGCCGGTCATCAGCTCGGTGCCCAGCACCGCCTCGCGCCAGTGCACGTTGGCCGTGCCGCCGCCGCCGGTGTTCTCCACCGGCACCTTGTTGCCGCCGGTGTAGCTGGCCCCGCCGATGTTGTTGAAGCCGGTCAGGCCGTTGGCGCCGCTGTACCAGGTGTCCTGCGGGATCCCCTGCGACGGCTCCTGCAGCAGCCCGAAGGTGTTCCACAGCGACCCGATCCCCACCACGTGCCCCATCTCGTGCGTGATCACCTCGCCCAGATGGCCGCCGGCCTCCAGGTTGGCCATGTCGGCCGCGTCGAAGCGCATCGTCCCCACGATCGGCAGCCCGCCCGAGCGGCGGATGCACCACCCTGCCGAGCCCAGGATCGACCCCGGCCCGTCGATGTTCTCCACCGCCGCGAAGATCACCAGGTCGTCGACGTTGAAGTTCAGCGCCGGCGAGTTGGAGCCGCAGGTGCCGGCCGCCACGTTCGGGGTGAGGTTGGCCAGGTCGCCGGTGATCAGCCCGCCCCAGCGCGCCGCGGCGCCGTCGAAGGCCGCGCGCTGCGCCACCGTCATCGTGGTGGTGGGGCACAGGGTGATGGCGTAGCCGCCCCCGCCGCCGCCCGTGCACCCCACGCCGGTGAAGATCACCGGGTTCCCCGTCAGCCCCGCGCCGGCCACCGTGGCGGTGATCTGGTTGGGCCCCGAGTTGCCGAGCGTCCAGCTCCCCAGCGTGGCCACGCCCGCGGCGTTGGTCGTGGCCGTCGCCCCGGTGAGCGTGCCGCCGCCGCTGGTCACCGCGAAGGTCACGGTGATCCCCGCGATGGGGGTGCCGCCCGGGTCCTTCACGATCACCGACGGCGCGACCGGCACCGCGGTTCCCGCCATCGCCGCCTGCTGGTTGCCGCCGTTGGCCGCCACCGAGCCCGGCACCGAGGGCACCCCCTGCGCGGTGAAGGAGACGGTCAGCGCCGTCCCCGTCACCGTGGCCTGCAGCGTGTTCGTCCCCGAGGCGGCGCCCAGCGTCCACCCTCCCGGCGCGGCCAGCCCGTCGGGCCCCGTGGTGGCGGGCGAGCCGGCCACGCTCCCGCCGCCGCCGGTGACGGTGAAGGTCACCGACGCGCCGGTGACGGGGTTGCCGAACGCGTCCACCACCCGCACCACCGGCGCCAGCGGGAGCGCGGCGCCCGTGGCGCCCGTCTGCCCGTTCCCCGACGAGATGGAGATGGCCGCGGCCGGGCCCGACACGGCGGTGACGCCGAAGCTCACCGACGACGCCCCCGCGGTGGCGGTCACCGCCTGCGCCGTGGCGGTCGACAGCCCCAGCGTCCAGGTGGTGGTCGCGCTCCCGTCGGCGCCGGTGGTGGCCGTGGTCACCGACAGCGAGCCGCCCCCGCTCACCGCGAACGTCACCTGCTGCCCGGCCACCGGCGCGCCCAGCCGGTCCACCACCGTCACCTTCAGCGGCGTGGCCAGCGCGGTGCCCACGGTGCCGGTCTGCAGGTCGCCCGCCGTCTTCTGCAGCCCCGCGGCGGCCTGCGCCACCTGCACGTTGGCCGAGCCGCTGGCCGTTCCCGCGCTGGCGGTGACCGTCGCGTTGCCGTTGGCGGCGGCGGTCACGATCGCGCTGTCGCCGCCGGCGCCCGCCACCGTGACGGCGGACGAGCTCGACGACCAGGAGAGCGACGGGTTGGCGATCACCCCGCCGCCCTGGTCGCGCACCGTGGCGTGCACCACGCGCGTGGCGCCCACCGCGTCGAGGGTGATGTTGCCGGGCGACAGGGAGACGCTGGAGGCCACGGTGAAATTGCCGGGGCCGTCGCCGCCGCCGCACCCCCAGAGGACGAGGGCGGACAGGGGGATGAAGAGCGTTCTGCGCATGTGGTGGGTTTCCCGGGCGCTGGTGCCCTGAAGCGGAAAGACGAGGCGCCGGCCGGCTCCTCGATCCATCGAGGTGGAGCCCGGTGCCGGAGGCCTGGATGCGTTACGGTGATCTCGCCGCGCCGGAGGGGCGGGCGTGGCGACGAAAGAGCCGATAACCATATGGAAACATATGTGTTTACGCAAGCCTCGGCCGGTATCAAAACGTCCAAGGGCTCTCATGGAGGACACGGAGATCGCGGAGAACTGAATCTCATCCTCCGTGAACTCCGTGGCCTCCGTGAGAGCCCGCGGTTTACGGACTCACCGCCCCGCGCCGGCCAGGTCGCGGATCGCGCCGGCCAGCATCCGCACGCGCGGCGCGTCGGCCGACGAGGCGGCGTAGCCCGCGACCTGCGCGGCCAGCGTGCGCAGCCCGGTCCGCCGCGTCGCCGCGGCGGAGACGCGCTCCAGCCGCCGCAGCTCGCTGGCGATGCGGTCGGTGCGCGCCGGGGCGAGCGCGTGGCCGCGCACCAGCTGGTCCAGGTACGCGCGGGCGACCACGAAGCTCGCCGGCCAGGTGATCTTCGTCTGGTCCTGCGGGTTGAACAGCTCCATCCGCACCAGCCTGGCCGCGTCGATCTCGTTCTGCGACAGGAACTCGCTGGGGGCGAGGGTGAAGACGTCCAGCCCGCGGCCGATCTCCGAGCCGTAGATGTGGCCGTTGTACCAGTACGCCGACCAGAAGCCGCTCAGCACCAGCTGCGGGCCCATCGGACCGCGGTCGAAGAAGGCGATCTCCTTCGGGTGCGCCGCGTCGGTGAAGTCGAAGACCGAGATCCCGCCCTGGTACCACGCCTGCACCATGATGTCGCGGCCGGGGACGGGGATGATCGACCCGTTGTGGGCCACGCAGTTCTCCTCGGCCGTCTGCGGCGCGGGAAGCTTGAAGTAGCCGCCCGGGCTCAGCTTGCGGTTGCTGCCCAGGGTGAAGATGGCATCGGAGCCCCACAGCGGCGGGTCGGTCGCCCGGCACCTGGCCTGGGTGCCGCCGCCCCACTCGTCGCTGAACAGCACCTTCGACGCGTCGTTGTTGAAGGTGGCCGAGTGCCAGTAGGCGAAGTTGGGGTCGCTCACCTCGTCGATGCGCACCGGGTTGGCCGGGTCGCGGATGTCCAGCAGGATGCCGTTCCCCGCGCAGGCGCCCGCCGCCAGCCCCATCTCGGGGTAGACGGTGATGTCGTGGCACTGGTTGGTCGTGGCCGTGGTCTGCGTCCCCTGCCCGTGCGCGCCGCCCTGCCACAGCCCGCCGATGGCCCCCGTCTGCCGGTTGGCGAAGATGCGCGGCGTGCTCACCACGCGCGCGTCCTGCGGCCGGTCGAGCGGGACGCGGATGACCTCGATGCGGAAGAGCGAGGTGTTGGGATCCTGGTCGGGCGACCGCCCCGAGCACCCGGTCAGCTCGCTGGGGCTGCGCACCGGCGCGGTGCCCGAGACGTAGATGTAGACGGCCGACGGGTCGCGCGGATCGGGAACGAGGGTGTGCGTGTGCGAGCCGCGGCAGGTCTGCACGGTGGTGATCTGCCGCGGGTGCTGCAGGTCGGTGATGTCGAAGATGCGCACCCCGCGGAAGCGGTCGGCGCTCACCGAGTCCTGGATCCCCTGCCCCCCGCAGTCCGTGCGCCCCCGCGTCTCCTCGACCGACACGAAGAGGAGGTTGCGGATGATGGAGACGTCGCCCTGCCCGCCCGGACAGACGTGCGTGACGCGCAGGGTCGGGTTCGCGGGATTGGAGATGTCCCACACCTGGAACCCGTTGAAGCCGCCCAGGAAGAGCAGGTTCCCCTTGAACGCCATGTCGGCGTTCAGGAACCCGAAGTCGCCCATGTTCGCGGTGTTGAAGAAGCCCTCGGGGCGATCGCGGTGCGCCACCAGATTCAGGTTGCGGATAGCCTGGCCGGCGTCGTGCCACCCGGCCTTCAGCCCCACGCGGGGGTCGGCCGGCTGCTGCGCGGCCGCGGCGCCGGCGCCCAGCAGCAGCGGCAGGAGGAGCGCGGTCGTCCGGCGTGCCATGGAGTGCGGTGTCATCTCGGCATTTCGAAAGAGGGTGTAGGGACTGCGCGGGATGGGCCGCGGCGGAACCAACTTAGGACTTAGGACTTTAGGACTTAGGACTACCTCGGGCGCGGCGCGGCCGGCGAGGTGGCGGCGAGCAGCGTCTGCATCCGCGCGATCTCCGCGCGCTGGTCGGCGTCCACGTCGCTGGCGAAGCGGTACGTCTCGGATTCCTGCGCGGCGCCCTGCGAGGCGAAGAGCTCCTCCACCATCCGCAGCGCGCCCTCGTGGTGGCGGATCATCCCTTCCAGGAACCGCGTCTCGAACTCCGCGCCGGTGGACGCGGCCAGGCGCGCCATCTCCTCGGGCGTGAGCATCCCCGGCATCAGCGCGTGCTGCATCCCGGGCATGTCGTGGCCCGCGTGCGCGTCGGCGGGCGGCGCCTCGAGCCCGCGGTCCTGCAGCCAGCGCCGCATCATCGCGATCTCGTCCTGCTGCGACAGGGCGATGCGCTGCGCCATCAGCCGCAGGTCTGCGCGCGTGGTGCGCTGCGGGACGAGCGCCGTCATCTCCAGCGCCTGCGCGTGGTGCGCGATCATCCCGCGCATGAAGCGCGCGTCCGCCTCCGTCCATCGGTGCGGGGCCGTATCCGCGCGCACGACGACCGGAGCCGGCGCGGGAGCGGGCGGAGACGAGGTCTGCGCCGTGGCCGCGCCGCACGCGCCGAGGGCGACGATCGACAGGAGGACGGCGGGGACCGCGGACAGCGACTTCATGCGCGCGAATTACTACGCCGGTGCGTGGGGATTCGGATCGGCTGCACGATGCAACCTCGCCGGATGCGCCGCAAGCGCGCGGGACGATGTGGGCCGCGATGCGGGGGTGTTCTCCACGTTCTTCATGCATCCGCGCGAAGCCATTCGTTCCGCGCACCTCGTTCGCGAGACGGGTGGGAAAATCTCCCGCTTGACTTATCCTCGTCGGAACGACTACGTACGAATCCACCTTCCCACGGCCACGGTTCTCCCCCGGGCCCGATGAAGCACTGGAACGAGACGGCACAGCTGCTCGACCGTGCCGCCGCGCTCGCCGCCGCGGGGCGGCGCGCGGCGCTGGCCACCGTGGTCGGCATCCGCGGCTCGGCCTACCGCCGCCCCGGCGCGCGGCTGCTGATCGAGAACGACGGCGCCACCCTCGGCGGCGTCAGCGGCGGCTGCCTGGAGGGCGACGTGCGCGAGGTCGCGCTCGACGTTCTCCGCACGGGCGTTCCCCGTCTTCTCCACTACGAAACCGGCGACGACGATTCGGTCGTCTGGGGCCTCGGGCTGGGTTGCTCGGGGGCCGTCGACGTGTTCGTACAGCCCGCGGACAGTCCGCGCGCGACGGACGGCCTCCGCGCCGTCCGCGCCCTCCTCGCCGGCGACGAGCCGTTCGCCATCTGCACGGTGATCGAGGGCGCCGTCGACCTCGGCCGTGTGGCCGCGTTCGGCGTCCATCGCGACGAAGCCGCGGCCACGGACCGGGCGCTGGAGCGGATCGCGGCGGCCGCCCTGGAGCGGGGCGAGTCCGGCCTGGAGCAGGCGGGACCGCGCCGCGTGTTCGTCGAGGTTCTCTCCCCTCCCCCATCGCTGTTCATCTGCGGCGCGGGCGACGATGCGCGGCCGCTGGCGGCGCTCGCCGCGAGCGCGGGGTTCGGCGTCACCGTCCTCGATCACCGCCCCGCGTACGTTACCGCCGAGCGATTTCCGGCCGCGCGCGGGCTGGTGTGCCGCCGCCCCGAGGCCGGCGCCGGCGACCTGCGCGTCGGCCCGGACGCGGCCGTCGTCTCCATGACCCATTCGTTCGCGCACGACCGCGACTGGCTGCGCGCGTTCCTGGCCACGGACGCGCGCTTCGTCGGCCTGCTGGGGCCGCGCGACCGGCGCGACGAGATCCTGCGCCAGCTCGGCCCGGACGACGACGTGCGCGTCTTCGCCCCCGTCGGGCTCGATCTCGCCGCGGACGGGCCGGAGCAGATCGCGGTCAGCATCGTCGCGGAGCTGCTGTCGGTGCGCGCCGGCCGCGAGCCCGGGCATCTCCGCGACCGCGAGGCGGCGATCCATGCCTGCTGACCACGTCGCGGGCGTGGTGCTGGCCGCCGGCGCCTCCACGCGCTTCGGCCGCAACAAGCTGTTGATCGAGATCGACGGCGAGACGCTGCTCCATCGCGCCGTGCGCCGCGCGGGCGAGGCGGGGCTCGATCCCGTGCTCGTCGTCGTCGGTCACGAGGCGGAGCGCGCGATGGCGGAGATCGCGGATCTCCCCTGCCGCGCGGTGCACAACCCTGACTTCGCGCAGGGGCAGAACTCGTCCGTGCGCGCGGGGATCGCGGCGGTGCCGGCGGATGCCGCGGCGGCGGTCATCATCCTCGCCGACATGCCGTTCGTCACCGCGGAGATGATCGCCGCGCTCGTCGATCGCTTCCGCGCGACGGGCGCGCCGCTCGTCATCTCCGAGTACGAGGGGGTGCACGCGCCGCCGACGCTGTACTCGCGCACGCTCTTCGCCGAGCTGGCGGCGGTGGAGGGCGAGCGGTGCGGGAAGCACGTGGTGAAGCAGCATCGGTTCGAGGCGGAGCGCGTCGCCTGGCCCGCGGCGGCGCTGGCGGACGTGGACGTGCCGGCGGATGTCGAGCGGGTGATGCCGCCCGCGGTGACGGTCTGAGAACGTGTGAACAGTGAGGAGACACCCGTCAGGTGTCATCCTGAGGGTGCGGAGCACCTAAGCCGCGTCGCCACCGAGCTCTGCGCGCCCGAAGGATCTACTCCCGGCATGCGCGAGGCCGGTCATGTCGGGCAGACATCTCCGCGGGCGCGAGTAGATCCTTCGGTCGGCGCCAGGCTCAGGTGCTTTGGAAAGTTCGGCGCGGCGCCTCCCTCAGGATGACATCGGGGAGGTGCGGGTTCGACAAATCCTGTCGGGAAGATACGAATGCGCGCTGAGCTGCTGAAGCTGGCCGCGGAGATGGCCGCGCAGGGGGAGGCATTCGCCCTCGCCACCGTCGTGCGCCGCGAGGCGCCTAGCTCGGCGCAGGTCGGCAACGTGGTGATCATCACCGCAGCGGGCGAGTTCCACGGGTGGCTGGGCGGCAGCTGCATCCGCCCCACCGTCCTACGCGAGGCAATCGCCGCGATCCGCGACGCACGTCCGCGGCTGATCTCCATCTCCCCCGACCCGGAGGCGGCGCGCCGCCCGGGCGTTACCGTCTTCGCCATGACCTGCCACAGCGGAGGGAGCGTGGAGATCTACGTCGAGCCGATGCTCCCCGCGCCGCGCCTCGCCGTCTTCGGCGCCACGCCCGTCGCGCGCGCGCTGGCCGGACTGGGCAGGGAGATGGGATACGCGGTGGAGACGGTCGACGCGCCGTCGCCGCATCCCCCTGCCCTGCATGGAGATGCGCCGCGCTTCGCCGTCGTCGCGACGCAGGGGGAGGGGGACGAGGAGGCGGTGGAGGCCGCGCTCGCGCTCGATCCCGCGTACCTCGGGGTGGTCGCCAGCCGCCGGCGGTTCGCGGAGATGCGGGAGATGCTCATCGCCCGCGGCGCCGATCCCGCGCGGCTGGACCGCATCCGCAACCCCGCCGGGCTCGATCTCGGCGCGGCGACGCCGGAGGAGGTCGCGCTCAGCATCCTCGCGGAGATCGTCCAGCTCCGCCGCGCGTCAGCCGAGGTGCCCCCCGACGAGGCGCGGGAGGAGCCCGCGGCGCCGGAGACGGCGCTCGATCCCGTCTGCGGGATGACGGTGGACGTCGCGACCGCGCGGCACACCGCGGAGCACGGCGGCGCGACGGTCTACTTCTGCTGCGCGGGGTGCAGGACGCGCTTCCTGGCCGAGCCAGGGTGGTTCATCGCCGCCCCGGCGCCGGTGTGAGGCGCGCGGTGTCTCCCGAGATCCAGGCGATCCTCGACGGGCTGGAGCGGCTCGGCTACATCGCCGACGCGCCCATCGCCACCGCCGTCTTCCTCGCGCGCGAGATGCGCAAGCCGCTGCTGCTGGAGGGCGACGCGGGCGGCGGCAAGACCGAGCTGGCCAAGGCGCTGGCGGCGCTCTTCGACACCGAGCTCGTCCGCCTGCAGTGCTACGAGGGGCTGGACGTGAGCACCGCGCTGTACGAGTGGAACTATCCGCGGCAGATGCTGCGCGCGCGGCTGGCCGAGGACGAGGGCCGCCCCGCGGCGGAGATCGAGGAGCTGATCTTCGGGCGCAGCTACCTCCTCGAACGCCCGCTGCTGCGCGCCATCACCCGGCGCGAAGGGCCCGCCGTACTGCTGATCGACGAGGTCGACCGCGCGGACGAGGGGTTCGAGGCGTTCCTGCTGGAGGTGCTGTCGGACTTCCAGGTCACCATCCCCGAGCTGGGAACGATCCGCGCCGAGCACGTGCCGTACGTGGTGCTCACCTCCAACCAGAGCCGCGAGATCGGCGACGCGCTGCGCCGGCGCTGCCTCTACCTCTACCTCGAGCACCCCACGCTCGAGCGCGAGGTGCGCATCATCCGCAGCCGCGTGCCCGGCGCGGGCGAGCGGCTGGCGGGCGAGATCGGGCGCTTCATGCAGGCGCTGCGCGGGCGGAGGCTGTCCAAGACGCCCGGCGTGGCCGAGTCGATCGACTGGGCGCAGGCGCTCCTCCGCCTCCACCGCGACCACCTCGACGCGGAGACGGTGGCGCAGACGCTCGGCTGCATCCTCAAGGACCGCCACGACCTGGCCGAGCTCGACGCGGAGGAGGTCGGCGCGCTCGTCGCGGCGGCGCAGGGCGCGGAGGCGGCGTGACGGGCGGCGACCTGGTCACGCACCTGGCGCACTTCGCCGGGGTGCTGCGGGCGCGGGGCGTGACCGTCGGCGTGGGCGACGAGGTCGATGGCGCGATGGCGCTCACCCTCGTCGATCTCGCGGATCGTCTCGAGGTGCACCGCGCCTTGAGGACGGCGATGAAGGTGCGCCGCCGCGACTGGG
This sequence comes from Longimicrobium sp., assembly GCA_036377595.1. Taxonomy (NCBI): domain Bacteria; kingdom Pseudomonadati; phylum Gemmatimonadota; class Longimicrobiia; order Longimicrobiales; family Longimicrobiaceae; genus Longimicrobium; species Longimicrobium sp. The sequence goes on from DASUYB010000016.1 coordinate 12,504, forward strand.
AGACCTTCGACGCCGCCTTCGGCCAGTTCTGGCTGGGGGATGGAGATTCGCCACGGGGCACGGTCCCCACCGGGCGCATCGCGGGCGCGCTGCCGCGGGGCGGGCTGCGGATCGCCGCGGCGGGGACGGAGGGCGATGGGGATGGCGGCGCGGGGGAGGGCGACACCCCCGGCTGGAGCGCGGAGATGCTGCTCCGCCGCAAGCCGTTCGACCAGTGCACGCCGGCGGACCTCGCCGCGATGGAGCGGCTGGTGGCGCGTCTGGCGATGAAGCTCGCGACGCGCCGCAGCCGCCGCCTGATCCCCACACGCGGACGCGGCGCGGCGGACCTGCGGCGGAGCCTGCGACGCGCGGTCTCGACGGGCGGGGAGATGGTGGCGCTGGCGCGGCGCGCGCGGCCGATCGAGGAGCCGCGGCTGGTGGTGCTCGCCGACACCAGCGGGTCGATGGACGCGCACACGCGCTTCCTCCTCGCGTTCGTGCTCTCCCTGCGCCGCGTGGCCAGGGGCGCGGAGGTGTTCACCTTCAACACCTCGCTGCAACGCGTGACGCCGCTGCTGAAGCCCGGCAACGTCGCCGCCACGCTCGACCGGCTGGCGGCGGGCGTCCCCGACTGGTCCGGCGGCACGCGCATCGGCGAGAGCCTGGCGGAGTTCGTGACGCGCTGGGCCGGCACCTACGTCGGCGCCCGCTCCGTCGTGCTGATCCTGAGCGACGGGCTGGACCGCGGCGATCCGTCGCTCGTCGCCGGGGCGATGCGGGCGCTGAAGGCGAAGGCGCGGCGCATCATCTGGCTCAACCCGCTGGCCGGCGACGCGCGCTACGAGCCCACCGCGCGGGCGATGGCCGCCGCGCTGCCCTACGTCGACCGCCTGGCGCCCGCGCACGACCTGGAGTCGCTGGAGCGCATCATCCCCGAACTGGTTTGAGGAGGACGATGGCCACCCGTCCCGAGATCGACTGCGAGCAGGCCCACGCCGGCCTGGCGGTGGAAGACATCCCCGCCGCGGTGGACTTCTACACGAACAAGCTGGGGTTCGACCTCGGCTTCACCTGGGGCGAGCCGCCGACCTTCGCCGGCGTGAACCTGGGCGACGTGCAGATGTTCCTGCAGAAGGGCGCGCCCGATCCGCAGGGGTGCTCGGTCTACTTCCTGGTCGGCGACGCGGACGAGCTGTGCGAGTTCCACCGCGCCAACGGCGTGGAGATCGTGCAGGAGCCGGGCGACCGCGACTACCACATCCGCGACTACACCGTGCGCGACCTGCACGGCTACTACCTGACCTTCGGCCGCCGCCTCTGGCTCGGCGACGGACCGGAGATCCCGATCGAGCGCGTGGACGTGCCCGTGCGGCTGGAGAAGCGGCTCGCGGCGCTTCTCCACGATCTCGCCGAGCACAAGCGGATGAGCCTGAGCAGCTGCCTCGAGGAGATCCTGCTGCACACCAACGAGCCGCTCGGCGACGGGGTCGCGAGCCCGCACACGAAGGCCGATCTCCGCTACATCCAGCGGCTGAAGCAGAAGCACGGCATCGACTACGACAGCCACGGCAGCTACCGCTTCGTGGAGAAGTGACGTGGAGGTGTGAGATCGTGAGTGACACCCGTCCGGGTGTCATCCTGAGGGCGCGAAGCACCGAACCCGCGTGCGCCACAAAACCATGCGCGCCCGAAGGATCTTGCCTGGTCCGCCCGGACATCCGGTCGGAAGAGCTGGCCTTTCCGCGGGGTCGAGTAGATCCTTCGGTCGGCGCCCAAACGCTTGCGCGGACGAGACTTCGGTGCGGCGCCTCCCTCAGGATGACACTGGGAGGCGTTGCGAAGAGGAATCGAGCAACGAACGAGTGGACGCGAGCCGTAGGCCGCGACGGAGCGGAACAGCCTCGCGCAGTTTGCGAGGCTTCCCGTGGTTGTAGCTGCGGCTTCAGCCGCCCGTAAGGACCCCGAGCCCGAGGGCACCCGATGGAGATCTCCAAGAGCTTCGTGGTGAACGCGCCGGCGGCGGCGGCGTGGGAGTTCCTGACCGAGCCCGCGCGCGTGGTCCGCTGCCTTCCCGGTGCCGCGCTCGGCGAGCAGGTGGACGAGCACTCGCACGCAGGCACCATCAGCATCAAGGTCGGCCCGGTGCAGGCGTCCTACCGCGGCACCATGCGCTTCGAGCGGCTGGACCGCGACGCGCTGACCGCCGAGATCTCCGCGCAGGGGCAGGAGACGCGCGGCCGCGGCGGCGCGAAGATGACCATGACCAGCCGCCTGGTGGAGATCACGCCGAGCGAGACGGAGATCCACGTCACCTCCGACGTGCAGGTGATGGGCGTCCTCGCCCAGTTCGGCCGCGGGATGATCCAGGACGTCAGTGACCAGCTCTTCCAGAAGTTCGTCGACTGCGCCCGCGCGACCCTCGAATCCCCCGCCCCGGCCGAGGCCGCGCCCGCCACGCCCGTCCCCGCAACCATCCCCATCGCCGACGCGGGGCCGCCGATCGACCCCGGCTCGCCCGTGCCGTCCGCCGCCGCGGCCGTGCCCCTCGCCGCGGCGTCCGCGGTGCCCGCCGCCACGCTCCCCGTCGCGGGCGAGCCCATCGACGCGCTGTCGCTGGGCGGCGCGGCGCTGGGGCGGGCCGCGGGACGGGCCGCGCGCCGTCCCGTCGTCTGGGTCGCCGCCCTCGCCATCGTGCTCGTCGTGGTCTGGCTCTTCCGCCGCTGAAAGGAGGCTGCCGATGATCCCCGCACCATTCGACTACCACGCCCCGGAAACGCTGGCCGACGCCATCGCCCTGCTGCGCCGGCACGGCGACGACGCCAAGGTGCTGTCCGGCGGCCAGAGCCTGCTGCCGCTGCTCAAGCTGCGGATGGGCTGGGCCGGCCAGCTCATCGACATCGGGCGCATCGCCGGGCTGGACTACATCCGCGAGGAGAACGGCTTCCTGAAGATCGGCGGCCGCACCCGCGAGTCCGCGCTCGAGCGCTCGGATCTCATCCGCCAGCGCTACCCCATCCTCCACGACACCGCCGTCGTCATCGCCGACCCGCTGGTCCGCAACCGCGCCACCGTCGGCGGCAACCTGGCGCACGCCGATCCCGCGAACGATCACCCCGCGACCATGCTGGCGCTGCGCGCCGAGGTCGTGGCCATCGGCGGGCGGGGGATGCGCGTGATCCCCATCGACCAGTTCTTCACCGGGCTGTTCACCACCGCGCTGGCGGGCGACGAGATCCTGATCGAGATCCGCGTCCCCACGCCGCCGGCCGGGAGCGGCGGCGCGTACGTCAAGCTCGAGCGCAAGGTGGGCGACTTCGCCACGGCGGCGGCCGCCGCGCAGGTGACGCTCGCGGCCGACGGCACCGTCGAGCGCGTGGGGATCGGGCTCACCGCCGCGGGCCCGACGCCCATCCGCGCCTCCGCGGCGGAGACATTCCTCGCCGGGAAGGCGCCCGACGCGGAGGTGATCGCGGAGGCCGCGCGGCTGGCCGGCGAGGCGGCGATGCCGTCGCCCGACCGGCGGGGATCGGTGGAATACAAGCGCAACATGGCACGCGTGCTCACCGGCCGCGCGCTCAACCGGGCCCTCGAACGCGCGGGAGGATGACATGGCCGAGCACACCATCCACGTCACCATCAACGGCGCCGCGCACGAGGAAACGGTGGACTCGCGCCTCCTGCTCGTGCACTTCCTGCGCGAGCGGCTGCGGCTCACCGGCACGCACATCGGCTGCGACACCACGCACTGCGGCGCCTGCACCGTGGTGATGGACGGCGAGCCGGTGAAGAGCTGCACCGTGCTGGCCGTGCAGGCCGACGGCAGCGACATCCTCACGGTGGAAGGATTGGAGAAGGACGGGAAGCTGCACCCGCTGCAGGAGGGCTTCTGGCAGGAGCACGGGCTGCAGTGCGGCTACTGCACGCCCGGAATGCTGATGACGAGCTTCGCCCTGCTCGGCCGCAATCCCTCGCCGACGGAGCCGGAGATCCGCGAGGCCATCTCCGGCAACCTGTGCCGCTGCACCGGCTACGTGAACATCGTCAAGTCGATCCAGTTCGCCTCTGCCCAGCTGGCCGGGGCGGGCGCGGCCGAGGAGGTGTCGTCATGACCGATCCCATCGCAACCATCCCGGACGCGGGTGCCGCTCCGGGGACCGAGCTCCCGCTGGAGATCGAGATCGCCCCCGTCGCCGCGCCGCGCACGTCGGCCGAGGTGTGCGGGATGGGGCACTCGATGAAGCGCAAGGAGGATCCCCGCTTCATCCGCGGCCGCGGGCGCTACGTCGACGACGTCGTCCTCCCGGGGATGCTGTACCTGGACATCGTCCGCTCCCCCTTCGCCCACGCCAGGATCAAGTCGATCAACACCGAGCGCGCGCTGCAGGTGCCCGGCGTTCTCGCGGTGATCACCGGTGAGACGCTGAAGCAGTTCAACCTGCACTGGATGCCGACGCTGATGTCGGACACCCAGATGGTGCTGCCGACGGACACGGTGATGTACCAGGCGCAGGAGGTGGCCGCCGTGGTCGCCACCGACCGCTACGCCGCCGCCGACGGGGTCGACGCGGTGGAGGTCGACTACGAGCCGCTCCCCGTGGTCGTCGACCCCTTCAAGGCGCTTGAGCCCGGCGCGCCGGTGCTCAGGACGGACAAGGAGGGGAAGACCGACAACCGCGTCTTCCACTGGGAGGTGGGAGATCGGAAAGCGACGGAGGCCGCGTTCGCCTCGGCCGACGTGGTCGTGGCGGAGGACATCTACCTCCCGCGCATCCACGTGGCGTCGATCGAGACCTGCGGCTGCGTGGCCGACTTCGACCGGGTGACGGGGAAGCTCACCGTCCATCTCACCACGCAGGCGCCGCACGCCATCCGCACCGTGGTCGCGCTGGTCGCCGGGCACGTGGGCCTGTCGGAGGAGAAGATCCGCATCATCTCCCCCGACATCGGCGGCGGCTTCGGGGGGAAGGTGCCCGTCTACCCCGGCTACGTGATCGCCATCGCCGCCTCCGTCGTCATCGGCAAGCCGGTGAAGTGGATCGAGGACCGGATGGAGAATCTCCAGGCCGACTCGTTCGCGCGCGACTACCACATGCACGCCGAGCTGGCCGCGACGCGCGACGGGACGATGCAGGCGCTGCGCATCCGCACCGTCGCCGACCACGGCTACGCGGACGCGGCGGCAAACCCGTCGAAGTTCCCCGCGGGGCTCTTCTCCGTCTGCACCGGCTCGTACGACCTGAAGCAGGCGTTCGTGGAGGTCGACGCGGCGTACACCAACAAGCCGCCGGGCGGCATCGCCTACCGCTGCTCTTTCCGCGTCACCGAGGCCGTCCACGCCATCGAGCGGATGGTGGACGTCCTCGCGCACCGGCTGGAGATGGACCCGGCCGACCTGCGGCTGAAGAACTTCATCCGCCCCGAGCGCTTCCCCTACCGCTCCGCGCTGGGATGGGAGTACGACAGCGGCAACTACTCCGCCGCGCTGCACCGGGCGATGGAGCGCATCGGCTACGCGGATCTCAGGAGAGAGCAGGCGGAGAAGCGCGCCCGCGGCGAGCTGATGGGGATCGGCATCTCCAGCTTCACGGAGATCGTGGGCGCCGGCCCGAGCAAGCAGTTCGACATCCTGGGGATCAAGATGTTCGACTCGGCGGAGATCCGGGTACATCCCACCGGGAAGGCGATCGCCCGCTTCGGCACGAAGTCGCAGGGCCAGGGGCACGAGACCACCTACGCGCAGATCGTGGCGGAGGAGCTCGGCATCCCCGCCGCGCACGTGGAGGTGGAGGAGGGAGATACGGACACCGCGCCGTACGGGCTGGGGACGTATGCCAGCCGGTCGACGCCCGTCGCCGCCGCGGCGTGCGCCGTGGCCGCGCGGAAGATCCGCGACAAGGCGCGGAAGATCGCCGCGCACCTGCTGGAGGTGAGCGAGGACGACCTGGAGTGGGAGCCCGGCCGATTCTTCGTGCGCGGCGCGCCGCAGAAGGAGAAGACCATCCAGGACGTGGCCCTGGCCGCGTACACCAACCATCCGCAGGGGATGGAGGCGGGGCTCGAGGCGGTGCACTACTACGACCCGCCGAACCTGACCTTCCCCTTCGGCAGCTACATCGCCGTGGTCGACATCGACCGGGGAACGGGGATGGTGAAGGTGCGCCGGTTCGTGGCCGTGGACGACTGCGGCAACGTCATCAACCCCATGATCGTGGAGGGGCAGGTCCACGGCGGGCTGACGATGGGCCTCGCGCCCGCGCTGTTCGAGGAGATCACGTACGACGTGGAGGGCAACATCCAGGGCGGCAGCTTCATGGACTACCTGCTCCCCACCGCGATGGAGACACCGCGCTGGGAGACGGACCGCACCGTCACCCCCAGTCCGCACCACCCGCTCGGCGCGAAAGGCGTCGGCGAGTCGGCGACGGTGGGCGCCCCGCCCGCCATCGCCAACGCGGTGGTCGACGCACTCGCGCACCTGGGGGTGACCCACATCGACATCCCCATCACCCCCGAGAAGGTGTGGACCATCCTACACGAGAAGGGGGTGGCGGAGTAGGCGGAAGCTGCTCCGCCGCAATCTGAGCGCAAAGCCGCCCGCGGGAACCTACCGCGGACGGCTTCGCCGTTCAGGGAGCCGGGAGACGAATGGGTCGGTGGAAGGCAGCAAAGGGCGTGTGTTATCTCGCAACGTTTCCATGCTGCGGCCAAGCCGCCGCCTTGAAACGCTTGCGTGCTTATCCGAATTCAGTCTACTTAGACAGCAGTTAGGGTCAAACCTTCCAAGGAGAACCTCTGAACACGCACGGAAAGTTCACATTACGGGTTTCGGTCAAGACGCTCGGTATCGATCCCATTGCTGGCTTGGAGAACGGTGCGGGATTTCAGGTGGCTGAGCTGAACGTTTCGATTGCCAGGCACCACCGCTACTTAGTAGTCGAAGTAAGTCCATTTGCAAGCGAAACCGAAGCTCTAGAGTTCCTACCTCTAGTAAAGGCCGGGCTTTGGAACCTAGCGATTGAGCACAACATCGCCTTTGATCCAGACTTCAATGTTCGCGAGATTACCCGAGCGGAAGATCCAGAAGCTGCGGGAAAAAACATCGGTGAAAGCTTCGGCATTCCAGATATCGGCCCGGTTCACGGCCTCGCAGACGAAGGAGGCACGACCGTCTACCCAAGCGACGAGACAATCCGGTTCATGGGTTTCGGGGACGTATCGTTTAGAGTTTCTACCAGTTTGGACAAGGCGACCCGTACGCTGAAGCACGGGATGGAGCGAGGAAGTGTCGGCAATGTGGATAACGGGATCACCACAGCTGCCGACCTGTATCTGTCACATTTTTACGAGACTACGCTTCGTGCTCGGTTCTTGACTCTCATGACGGTGCTCGAAGTGCTAGCCCCTGTAACCCAGAAGCATCCCCTCGCCCGGGCTATGATTGAACGTTGGAAGTTAGAGGTGCAGCGACAACTGAACGACCCAATGGAATCGGAGAGTCGCGACGCGCTAGAGGCACTCGATCGGGAGTTGGAATTCAGGAAGGAGACATCAATCCGCCGACGCATACGGCGGCTCGTCCTCGATACAGCGCCACTTGAAGAGAGCGCACGAAAGGAATTAGCCAAAGAGGTTGTCGATGCTTATGACCTGCGAGGGAGTTTGGTCCACTCTGGGGCTATCGGCGACGCTGAGCTGCACGCGGCATACGAGGTGGCGCTCAGTACGGCCAAACTACTCCTCCGCGTAAAACTTGGGCTCATCGAGCAGGCTGGTAGCATCTAACCCGGCTTGCAGGGGACGATGGGCTGGCTTGTTTTCAGGGGCTAATTGGCGCAGCCGCGCGCCCCTGAAGCTTGTCATTAGGCCGCTGGGCAAAAATCACGGCAACCGCAGGGAATCGTCCTGCGGCTGCCGTGTATTTCATCCTGCTTCGACTCAGGTGGCGAGTCGCCGCACCACGGTCTGCCCTCAGCTCGTTGTCCGCAGCGCGGACCTCCCACCAGCGGCTCTTCTTCTACTTGACGACAGTGTAGCCGGGCTTTGCGGCGGGTGCGGGCGCGGGGTCCTTCGGGTCGTCAGACATCGTGCGCTCCGATCCTCTTGACGGGGCTCGGTGTCCGTCCGGCGCTGCCGCCAATCAGCCCCCGTCTCAGTAGCAGTAGCACGTTTCTCCAATGCACGCTCCACCGGTTTCGCCGCAGACCACCCAGCAGCCCGTGCGGATGCAGGACCGGGTTGTGGCGTCGCCCGGTTCCGGTGTGGCGGCCAGCGCCTGAACCGCTCCAAAGGCGAGAGCGCCCAGCAGCGGCAGCACGTAGAGTGAGCGTTTCGCGTAACGAATGAAGCCAGTCATGGCAACCTCCTCCAGCACGAGGGTTGGCGAACGAGGCCCACACGTCCCCAGGCGGGTGGGTCAGGGAAGGAGAAACGTGATTATCCCGTAAACTGAACATTCGCGAGAAGCGGCGTTAAATACGCGTGGAAAGTTACGGCGCCGGCGCTCTCAAGTCAACGTGCGTTTCCCTGCCAGTCCAAGCGATCGAGCTCTCGCCGGCCAGATCGTGCAGCCACTGCGCCTGCGTGCCTTCTTCGAAGGCGACGTGCACCGCGCCGCGCATCCCGGCGAAGAACTCCAGCAGCGCCGCTTCCTCGGTCGGCAGGATGCTGCGCGCGATGATCCTGCCGCTGGACTCCCGGACAGTGGCGACCGTGGTTGCCTGGTGCACGTCGAGCCCCACATCCTTCGTCGAGCTTCTCATGAGGGCCGCTCCCTGCTGCGGTTCACGCTTGGTTCGCAACCGCGGTTTCGCAGCAGGGGGCGTGCTCTCAACATGCGTTAGGCACCGCCGACGAGGCGGCCCGGTTGCCGTGTACGAACCGCGGACGTACCTCTATGTTGGACTGCAGGACTGATGAATCTGACGCGAAACGTCACCTTCCGAGACGATGACTGAGATGCCAGATGCACCGGTTCGATCCGCCCGGCTCTTCGTTGGTTCCTTCTCGTACGGCTACGATCCGGCCAAGACCGTCACAGAGTTTGATCCTTCCGCTCTGTGGACGGCGGACGACCTGATCGATCCCCTGACCGGGCGGCCGTGGCAGAACACATTGCTCGCCACGGGCGTCGAGAACTGGGAGTGGTATGCAAGCATTTATACCGAGATCTATCGGAAAACGGGGTGCAAGCTGTTCGTCTTCTGGACAGACGCGTCACTGAAGGGTCCAGTCCCGGCGAGTGCCCTGGCGAGTGCTTACCAGGATCTGTTCACACGCTACCCCGACCTGCCGAGTCAACCGTCTGGTATCTTCCTCTATGACGAACCCGATCCTGACACCGTCATTCCCCAGATCGTCGCAGTAACCCGGGAGTTGAAGCAGACGTTTCCGGCAACGGCACTGTACGCGAATTTCCGGTACGATACGATCAGCACAAGACCTGACAGCGTGCAGCTGATTGGTCAATCGTCGCTGGATTTCGTCAGCAGCGACGAATACTACGACGTGAGCATCCCACAGTATAGGGAAACTTACCAGACGAGGCTTTATCCGTTCTTGAAACAGGGGCAACGAGTGTTCGTCGTGCCATTTGCGGCGTATGATGAAATCACAGTACCGATCAACGGGGTCTGTCCGCCTGTCGACCCGGCGGCGGCGGACACTCGTGAGCTATACTCAGCACAAGCGCATGTGGAATGGCTCGGTTCGGACAGCATGGTGGCTGGAATGATGATTTATCGGCTGAAGAACCTCTGGCTCCCGAAAGGAATCGCGAAGCCCGTGGTCGACAATCCGATCTGCAACGGCATCGGCTTGATCGACCGGATGCCGGACGGAAGCTACATTACTCCCAACACGGTTGCGTTCTACAAAACGTTGCAATCCGCTCAAGGATACGGGGCCACGTTCCTCAACGATTGAACGATGTTCCGGAGGGGCGCGGCGGTCGTAAGATGTGGAGGTCGCTGCTGGAGCCGTCGAGCAGCGCCAACGGCAAGGGGTGGTTCCGGGCCGGCCTGACCCAGCGTTCGGCGCAGCAGGGCGCCTAACAATCGGCTGCAGCTTCTCATGAGGGCCGCTCCCTGCTGCGGTTCACGCTTGGTTCGCGACCGCGGATTCGCAGCAGGGGGCGTGCTCTCAACATGCGTTAGGCGCTGTACAAATACGCTGAGCGTTCGGTACTCATTCGCATCGGCTCCCGCATTCGACGGGAGCGTCTGTCACCTTTGTTGTTGGGAGCCGCCATGGAGAAACGACACGGAGTTCTGGGGAACCCCCGAGCCATTGGGGTCGCGTGTGCAATCGCGGCCACTGGACTCGGGCTCATGTACATGGCCATGGCTGGCGCTCCAACAATCCACCTTTTCGTCAACGCGCTCGCTCTCGTCATGGGACTCGCGTTTTTCGCCATCATGCGGTCGTCTGAACGGGCGCCACGCCTTCCGGGCGGAATAGCCGTCGTACTCGGAGGGTTGCTGCTCACGACGGCGCTGTTCGGTGTGTCTATTGAGGGCGTCTCCCGCTGGATTCGCATTGGGGGTCTCACCCTGCAGATGAGCCTGATCGTCCTGCCCGCGATGCTGGTTGCCTTCGCACAGCGCCGAGATCTCCTCGCTACGCTCAGCATGATTCTAACAGCCGTCGCACTTGCCCTTCAGCCAGATCGCGCGATGGCTGGCGTACTTGTCTCGGCCCTGGCAGTGCTCGGGGTGCGCCGGCGGGATCGGTGGGTGGCTTCGGCTTTTGCCATGGCTGTTGCCAGTTTCGTCGTGACCTTGGTTCGCCCCGATTCGCTACCAGCCGTGCCCTACGTGGATCAGATCCTCTACACCGCATTCCAGGTTCATGCGATGGCAGGGATGGCCGTTGTGATCGGCACACTTCTGCTCATCGTTCCGGCGATCGTGGGGCAGCGGCTCGATCCGAACAACCGTGATGTCTATGCTGTATTCGGAGCCGCCTGGCTCGGCATGGTGGTGGCAGCGGCACTCGGAAACTATCCCACGCCGCTGGTCGGCTACGGCGGAAGCGCGATCTTGGGTTACGCATTCAGTCTGGCGCTCATGCCTGGGACGGTGCGATCGGCTGCTGTTGCCGAGGGACAGGCGGGCGATGCGGTTCGGGCGGAGACAGACGGAGATGCTGATCTGCGGATCGACATCGCATACGGGTGAATGCCATGGGGCGGGGCTCCACCACCGAGTTCCGCACTCTAACCCTCGCTTGCAGGGGACAGCGGGCCGGGCATACTCTTGGGGGAAAGACCGTCAAGGCCCGCTGCCCCTGAAGCTTTCTCGTCAGGCCATCAGGCGGATCGAGTTCGTCCACCACACTCCGGCCGTACCGATGCTTGGAGTCGCGGTCCGACTTGTAGCGGATGCAGGACTGGTCGCGATCCTCCTGTTTACTTCAGCCGGGACGCTCGCGTGGTGGCGGGCCTGGGTGCTGCTGGCGGTGATGCTGCTCGTCAGGGCCGCCGGCGCGCGCCTCGTCTATCGCGTCAATCCCGGCCTGCTTCGGGAGCGTGCCGGGTTGCCGATTCACGGTGATCAACCCTGGGCCGACAGACTGCTCCTGCTCGCGGTGCTGGCGACGGGGTTCCTGGGACTGCCTGCCATCGCTGGACTCGATGTGTTCCGTTGGCACATGCTCCATCGGCCCCCGCCGCTGCTCAGCGGCATCGGCCTCATCCTGTTCGCGCTCGGCTGGAGCATCAAGAATCTCGCGCTTCGGGCGAACGCGTTCGCGACCACCGTCGTTCGCCTGCAGAGCGAGCGCGCGCACGTCGTGGCCGACTCCGGAGTCTATGCCGTCGTTCGGCACCCATTCTACGCCGCCGATCCGCTCATCCTCGCAGGTCTCGGACTGTGGCTGGAGTCGTACTTGGCGGTGCTGTGCGCAGTCATACCAGTCGCGCTGATGGTGATACGGCTCCGCCTGGAGGAGCGCTTCCTCCGGCGCGAATTGCCGGGTTACAACGACTACATGGTGCGGGTGCCGCATCGACTCATCCCTGGCGTCTGGTAGGCAATCGGCTGCAGGGAATACGGGGGCGAGGCATCCAGCGGGAGGCCAAGTGGAGCAGGCTATCGAAGCATTCGCGGCGCTCTACCTACTCGGCATCGGCCTCTCGCATGTCGTGCAACCGCACGTATGGGTCGAATTCTTCGTCTGGATGCGTGAGAAGGGTCGCGCGGGGATGTTCGTGGAGGGCTTGCTCAGCCTTGGCTTTGGGGCCCTGGTCGTGGGCTTCCACAATGTCTGGTCTGGCCTACCGGTCGTCCTGACGCTGATTGGCTGGGGACAACTCCTGAAGGGCCTGGTCAGGTTGGTCACTCCGCAGTACAGCCTTCGCCTGTATGAGCGCATCACGCCGGAGCGCGCCTGGCAGTTTCGAGCCGCAGGGGTCGGCGCGCTCGCTCTCAGCGGCCTGCTGGCATATGCGGCGTTCTCCCGGTAGAGGCCTCATTGCCGCCAAACCAGAACGTCAGTCGCCGCGCCCGAGCAGTTCCCGCTCTTCGTTCCCGGTAATCTCGACCTCCGCCGGGTGCCCGCCGTCGCCAGGGAGTTCTCGCCGTTCAGTCCGTCTGGCCAGGGCCAGCGAACCAGCGGCGCAGGCCGCGCCCGCCATGGCGAGGGGCGGGCCGAACACCAGGAACTCTCCCCACCAGTCCGCTCCCCGAAGTGCCGCGCTGACGACGAAGATCCCGGACAGCAGAAGGCCGCTTGCGGCGCCCCACGCCGCAAAGCGCGAAAGCGACGTGCGCTCGAACCCACGGCGGCCCTCCATTCCCACGAGGATGCCGGAGAAGATGATGCCGGTGACAAAGCCGAGCGGAGCAAACAGGAGGGCGAACGGAAGATCGGAGTCGAGGCCGGGCACCCGCGCCAGCAGGAGCCCCGCAGCAAACCATGCCGCTGCCCAGGTGAGGCCCATCCCGATCGCCCCGCGGATGCGTCGCCACCACTTCTGCATGACTCCCTCTCGACGCTGAATCAGACGCGCTCGTCGCGCGCTGGTCGTAGAATGACAAGTACTTTGCAGCACAGAGTACAGTTCAGGTGAGTGGGGGTCAAGAGCCATTCACCGCTTGAGAAATATCGCGGCAGCCGCAGGGGAGTTCTCCCGCGGCTGCCCGTTTGTTCGACCACCTGATGCCAAGTTCCTTGAAACATACAGTTTACAACTTTTCTCGAAACTCGTGTCGATTTCGACCGGTCCCGTTCGTCGTATGAGTGAGGCCGCGAAAGGGCGCGGCAGCCGGTACGAACCGAAATCAGGAGAGAACCATGCGCTTCATGGTCATGATCAAGGCGACGAACGAATCCGAATGGGCCGTTCCGCCGACGCCGGAAGCATTCGCCGCGATGCAGGAGTACAATGCCGAGCTCGCGAAGGCCGGCGTCCTCCTCGCCGCCGAGGGGCTCGCCCCGAGCTCGAAGGGTGCGCGCGTGAAGTTCAGCGCCGACGAACGCACCGTCATCGATGGTCCGTTCACCGAGACCAAAGAGCTCATCGCGGGCTTCACGATCATCCAGGTGAAGTCGAAGGAAGATGCGATCGAGTGGGTGAAGCGCGTTCCGAACATCTTTCCGAACGGCGAAGCGGAGGTCGAGATCCGCAAGGTGATGGAGATCGAGGATTTCGGTGACGCGTTCACGCCGAACCCGGAAATCGCGAAAGTGAAGATCGGGTAGATGGGCAGACGACACGCATCGCTCGACGTCGAGACCCCGGTGCCGCCCCCCAGAACACGGAGATCTGGATGAGAAAGCTCAGGATTATCGAACACATCTCGCTGGACGGCGTGATCCAGCACTCCGCCGATGACGACGGTTTCCCCTACAGCGAATGGACCGCGCCCTATCGGACCCCCGCTGGCCGGGACGCGATGCTCGCTGCGTATGGCGAGCGCTGCGATCTGCTGCTTGGCCGTCGCACGTACGATCTCTGGTCGGGCTTCTGGCCGAAGGCGCCGAGCAGTCCGATGGCGGACCGCCTCAATGCGGCAACGAAGTTCGTCGCGACCCACCGTCCGGAAAGTCTCGAATGGGGCCCGGTCGAGGGCCTTGGACCGGACCTCCTCGAGGGCATTCGCCGCATCAAGTCGCAGGACGGCCCGGACCTTGTCCTCTCGGGCAGCTCCACGCTGACATCGACGCTGCTCGGGCATGGGCTTGCGGACGAAGTCCTGCTGGCCGTGTATCCCGTTCTGCTGGGCACGGGGAAGCGCTTCTTCGCGGACGGAACCCCGCCGCGCTCATTCGAGCTCGTCGGCACGCAGGCATTTCCGTCGGGCATCATATTCAGTACTTACAAGGTCGCCGGGCCTTTGAAGACCGGATAGCTCGACGACGCGACATCGTCGGTGAAAACCGGAAATCGTCAGGCACCCAGAACCCACCAATCACGGAGTGTCTCGATGGCCGAGAACAAGACCAGGCCCACCGACGCGAGCGTCGAGGACTACATCGCTTCGAGAGCCAGCGAGCAGCAACGGATCGACTGCCAGGAGATGATGGCTCTTCTCGAGAAAGTCACCCGGCAGCAGCCAAGGATGTGGGGACCCAGCATCGTCGGCTATGGCTCCTACAAGTACACCTACGACAGCGGGCGAACCGGCGAGTCCCCCCTGGCAGCCTTCGCCATCCGCGGCCGGGAGCTGGTTGTCTACCTGGTGGCCGAAGGAGAGGAGCAGGAGTCCCTGCTGAACAAGATTGGCAAGCACCGGATGGGCAAATGCTGTCTGTATTTCAAGCGGTTCGCCGATCTCGACAGGTCGGTGCTCGAGCAGCTTGTCGTCGATTCGATCTCGGAGGCGAGGCGGCGCCATGGGTAGCGCGCCGGCGCCTGCCCGCCGTTGCAGCGGACAACCGCGCCGGTCGCCGCGCTCCACCGCCCGCGATGAACCATCGCGGGCGGCTTGGCATGTTGGTGGGATTGCGTCGCAGCCGCGCGCTACTTCCTGAGGTACGCGTCGGTCTTGTCGAGCCAGTCCTGGCGCGGGGGGCTGAAGATGTCGACGTCGAGGGTGTCTTCCAGCGCCTCGGCCTTGTGCGGCACGTTCGAGGGGATGTGGAGCACCTCGCCGGCGCGGACCAGCACCTCTTCCGCTTCGTCCTCTCCGATCCAGAAACGCAGCGCCCCCTCGAGGATGTACGTGAGCTGCTCGTTCTCGTGCGAGTGCCGCGGGACGACGCACCCCTTCTTGAGGTAGACGTGGGCGAGCATCATCCGGTCGCCGGTGATGAGCCGGCGGTCGAGGAGGGGCGAGACCTGCTCGCGGGGCATCTCGTCCCAGCGGTACCAGGTGACGGAGCGGGCGGGTTGGCTCATCGAGGTGCGAGGGGTTGCAGGAAACGAGTGATGGGGTCGCGGCTGCTTCATCACCACCACGGGGGCGGCGGAAGGGCTCCCTGCACGGGAAGATAGAACACCTCGGGGATGCCCGCCTTCTTCATCTTGTACAGCTCGACCCGGGAGCAGCGCCGGTCGAAGCTGGTTTCACCCACCTGCCACCTGCTCCGCACTCAGCCTCCCCGCCTCCCGGCCTCCCGGCCTCCCGGCCTCCCGGCCTCCCGGCCTCCCGGCCTCCCGGCCTCCCGGCCTCCCGGTCTCCCGGCGCAAAGTACCTGACCCGGTATCGCAGTGCGAATCTAAGCTCCTCGCGGGCGGCGGCCAGCCGGAGCAGGCCCTTCGGCGCGGACTCCTGCGCGCTGGTCTCGCCACTCTCTCCCACAGGGTCGATGCCGGCCACGAGCTTCCGGTAAGGTTTTGGGCACTTGGTGGATCTTACCTGGTGCCGTGCTCGCGAACGCGCCGAGAATGCCGCAGCGGAGCACCGGCGCCGCGTTCAGGTCACACGTCGAACCGGAACCATCAGGGAGGGCACGTGGAGAATCGCCGCCGCCGAATCGCGCTCGATGTGATCCTGTGGGTGTTCGCCCTGTTCCTTGCGTGGGTGTTCGCCAGGCAGGGGATCAGCAAGTTTTCCGACGACAGTGGGTGGGCGCGGGCTTTTCGCGCGTGGCATTTCCCGGTATGGTTCCGGCTGTGCGTCGGCGCGGCCGAGGTCGTCGCGGCGCTGCTGCTCCTGACCCGGCGCACGGCCTTCGCGGGCGCGGCGATCATCGTCGCCGTCATGCTCGGCGCGATGGGCACGCATGTCTGGTGGGGCCGGCCCGGCCAGGTCACGAGCGAGATCCTTCCCCTCACGCTGGCGACCATCGTCGCGATCGGCCGCCGCGAATCCTTCCTCCTTCACCAGCGGCGGGACGGTCCTCCATGAGCGCGAGCGCGGTGGCGGACACGGCGCGACTGGTCGAGACGGCACGCGATCCGGCCGTGCCCCTGCAGGAGCAGCACCTTGCGTTCAACCGGCTCGTCGAGCAGTCGCAGCACCTGGTGTTCGGCCTGGCCCTCACGCTGCTTCGCGACGCGGACGATGCCAGGGACGCCGTGCAGGAGGCGTACGCGACCGCCTGGCTGCGTCTGCGCCAGCTCCGCGATCCGGCCGCGTTCCCGGCCTGGCTGAAGACGATCGTCGCCACGCGGTGCGCGCGGCAGCTTCGGTCCCGGGCCCGCCGGCCCGAGGTCGCGGAGCTGCCCGGACCGGTCGAGGCCGACACCCGCCGGGTCGACTATCAGACCCTGGTCGCATCCGCCGTGGCCGCGCTTCCCGACGGCGAGCGGCACGTCACCGTCCTCTTCTACTTCCTGGAGTACAGCCAGCCGGAAATCGCCCGGATCCTGCGCCTGAAGCCGGGAACGGTCGCCAAGCGCCTGCATTCCGCCCGGTCGCGGATTCGCCGCCGGCTGCCGCCGTCGGTGCGGAGCGAATTCGTGCGGGTCGCCCCATCGCGCTCGTTCGCGGAGAAAGTACGGCTGGGCATCTACGACGAGTACGTCGGTGAATATCGCTTCGCCCGGCGTCCCGACCTCGCCGTCTCGATCATCAGGGAGGGGGATTCGCTGATCGGCGTCGCCAACCGGCAGCGCCATATCCTCGCGTCGCTCGACGAGGCGTCGCTCGTGACGAAGCACTACGACGGAGAAGGCCGCTTCGGGCGCAACCGGCAGGGCGAAGTCACCCATTTCGTGTACTACGAGTTCGGCGAGCGCCTGGGGGTCGCGTGGAGAACGGGCGCGCGGGGTGACACGCCTGGTACCGTAGATCGTCCCGCAGCCACGCTCCGTCCTTGATTCCAGTCAGGGTGGAAACGGGTAGCTCTCTGCCATTCTCTCCCCCAAGTCGCGTCGCACTGTAGATTGTGCCGCAGCCATTTTTCCGTCCCTCGAGCGACGGCTCACCCGGGACACGGGCGTTCTCAACCGCCATCCCTTCCGCAACCGAATCCTTGTTCACCTCACCCAGGCCGGTCATCGCGATGGTGCACGTCGGCGCGCTGCCGGGGACGCCGGCGAGCCGGGAGACGCTGCGCGAGCTGGAGGCGCGGGCGCGGCTGGAGTGCGCCGTCTACCGCGAGGCGGGGGTGCACGGCGTGGCGCTGGAAAACATGCACGACGTTCCCTACCTGCGCGGCGGCGTGGGCCCGGAGATCACGGCGGCCATGACGGTGCTGGCGCGGGCGGTGAAGGAGGCCGGCGGGTTCCCGTGCGGAATCCAGATCCTGGCCGGCGCGAACCTCGAGGCGATGGCCGTGGCGCACGCCGCGGGGCTCGACTTCGTGCGCGTGGAGGGGTTCGCGTACGCGCACGTGGCCGACGAGGGGATCATCGAGTCGTCCGCGGCGGCGCTGCTGCGCTTCCGCCGGCACATCGGCGCCGAGCGGGTGCAGGTGTGGGCCGACGTGAAGAAGAAGCACGCCTCGCACGCCCTCACCGCCGACGTGGGCATCGGCGAGACGGCCGGGGCGGCGGAGTTCATGCGCGCCGACGCCGTGATCGTCACCGGCTCGGCGACGGGCGAGCGGCCGACGCTGGGGGACATCGACGAGGTCCGCGCGCGCTGCCGCCTGCCGCTCTACCTCGGCTCCGGGATCACGGCGGAGAACCTCGCGGAGTACTATGAGCGCGCGGACGGATTCATCGTCGGCTCGACGTTCAAGGTGGACGGCCGGTGGCACCAGGACGTAGACCCGCGCCGCGTGCAGCGCTTCATGGCGGAACACGCGCGGTGCGGGGGATGAACGCGATCACCGTCACGCAGCGAAAGGGCCCGAGTGCATCCTCGGGCTTTTCGCATCAGGGTGTCCGGCTGAGGATTCGGTCGGCCGGACCAGGTAAAACACGAGCGCGCCGCCGGGATCTCCGGCGGCGCGCTCGTTGTCGTGACGCGGTCGATCAACCCTGGTCCGGCGGCAGCGCGCGGGGATGGGGCGACTGCGCCTGCCAGGACCGCCAGCGCCGCGCGAGGCCGGAGCGCTGGCCGGGGTCGATGCGCGGTTCGGCGTTCTCCGTCAGCTCGATCTCGAGGCCGTTCCACGGCGCGGTGGGATACTCCACGCCGGAGAGCAGCGTCAGCAGCACGTGCGCGGCCACGAAGCGTGAAGCGTCGCCGAGCGCGCCGATGAGGTGCGGGATGGCCTCGGCGCCGGCATCGAGCAATCGCCGGCCCGCATTGCTCGCGACGGTTGGCATGGGGCCGTAGAAGGTCCCGTTCCAGCGGACGTCGGCGTTGTCGAGCCGGCCGACCAGCCGGGAAACGTCGGCAGAACGCCCGGGCTGGGCGGAGCGCTCCTCCGTCATGGCCACCCCCTGCGGATCCGGGGCACTTCGTCGCGCCTCACGTCACTTCCAGGTGATAGAGACGATGTTGTTGCTCTTGAGGGTGGACACCATCGTCTTCACCTGCCCGCCCGTCGTGGTGAAGGTCGTCTCGATCACGCCGTCGACCGTCCCGTCGGCGTTCTGCGTCATCGAGATCACCTTGTCGGCGCCGCGCGTCATGCCGGTGACCTCCGATTCGGCCTTCGAGGCCACGCCGTGGGCCCCCGTGGTGGCCGTCCCGAAGTTCTTCTCGCCCTTCGCCTGCTTCTGGTGCTGCTCCACGATCTCGTGGATCAGCGCGCCCACGCCCACCTTCTCGATGTCGTCGATGTCGAAGTCGCCCGTCGCCCAGCTTCCCACGATGGTCTGCGAGCCGGCGCTGACGGTCATGACCACGTCCTTGGAATCGGAGGTCACCGTCCACAGCCGGTCGGCCAGCGCCTTCACCTGCGGGTCGGGCCCCTTGATCGACGAGGTGTGGGCGGCTCGGATCGGCGCCATCGTGACCTCGCCGGTCTTGGCATCGATCGACACGTGGTAGAAGCTGCCCAGGTTCGCGTTCAGCAGGGCGACGGCGCGGGCCGTGTGATCCGGCTTTCCGGTGAACTTGAGCTTGGGCTGGAGCGCCGGGCCGGCGTGCGACTGCTGGACGACGTGCGCCAGCTCGTGCGCCATCAGCCGGTCTCCCGCCCCGCCGCGCGGCTGGCGCATCCCCGCGCCGAAGAAGATGTCGCGGCCGAAGGTGAAGGCCTCGGCGCCCATCGCGTCGGCCATCCGCGCGGCGCGCGCGTCGTCGTGGATGCGCACCCGGCTGAAGTCGTGCCCGAAGCGCGTCTCGTAGAACGCGCGCTCGTCGGGCGACAGCGTCCCCCTCCCCTGCTCGCCGGTCCCGCCGCCGCGGTCGGCCGCACCCGTCACCTGCGCCGCGGCGAGGTCGGCGTCCTGCTCGGACCGGTCTCCCGGCGCGCCGAACGACGGCCCGCGGGAGCGCCGGGAGAGCACGTCGAGGGGGATCGTGGCCGCGTCGCCGTGCTGCGCCAGGTGCGGCTTCCGTTCGTGCGTGCGCATCGCCATCTCCTTGCCGCGTAAACAGATGGGCTACGCGCCGGCCCATCCTCTCCCTCGACGATAGGGCACCGGACCAACGGCAGCAAGAGCGCTCGCCGGAGGGATCGCACCGCGGGCAGCTACGCATGTTTGGTTGCGTGCAGGATGGGAGCAGTTGCTTTATCCGACGACGGCACGCCGGTGACGTTCGGCCCGGCACCGTCTCATCGTTCGCACGGCGATGCACACCTTCGCGCAGAGACAGAGCCCGGTCCGGACGGCCGACGCCGCCGAGCCGGCGAAGCAGGCGCCGGCGAAGCGGCGGGACGAGTCGCGCGCCGACGAGGCCGGGGGCGCGCGCACGCTGCAGCGCTCGGCCGCGGGCGGCGGCGCGCCGGGCGAGGTGCCGCCGGCCGTGCACGACGTCCTCCGCTCGCCGGGGCGGCCGCTGGACGCGGAGACGCGGGCGTTCTTCGAGCCGCGCTTCGGTTTCGACTTCAGCCGCGTGCGCATCCACGCCGACGGCCCGGCGGCCGAGTCGGCGCGCGCCGTCCGCGCCCGGGCCTTCACCGTCGGCCGCGACGTGGTGATGGGCCGGGATTCGCCCCCGCCGCGGACCCCGGCCGGCCGCCGCCTCCTCGCGCACGAGCTGGCGCACGCGGTTCAGCAGGAGTCGTCATCCCCACGCTCGGGAGGAGGACTGACGATCGCCGCGCCCGGGGACGCGCACGAGCGGGAGGCGGATCGCGCGGAGGCGGCCGTCGACCGCGGGATCCCCATCCCCCGCCTGACGCGCATCACCTCCCCCGCCCTCCTCGCGCGCAAGCCGCCCCAGGAGACGGGGCCCGCCAGCGTGGAGGCCGGCGAGCCCACCGCCGCCGAGCGGCGCGAGCTGGTGGAGCTGGCGGCGCGCCAGCTGGCCGGCACCGCGGAGCGCGTCGAGCTCAGGCGCACCCAGGCCGCCGAGGCGCGCGACAAGGCGAACGGGCCCGCGCCCGGGGCCCGCGCCTTCCACGAGAAGCTGAACATGGAGTGGCTGGGGCCGCTGCTGCTGAGCGTGATCGCCACCTTCGAATCGCAGCGCAGCGAGCTTCCCGGGATCAACTTCCCCGACGAGGCGCCGGAGCAGACGAAGCTGGGCGACGGCTACGCGAAGGCGATGGACCAGATCGGCCAGGCGCTGGAGGAGATCCGGATCAACGCGGCCGGGCTGGCGCCGGCGGACCAGAAGCAGGAAGAGGCGGCGTGGGCGCGCAGCCACATGCGCTGGCTGGCCGCGAACCCCGCGGCGCCGCTGGGCGCGGGGATCCGCGAGACCTTCACGCAGAGCGAGCTGGACCTGTCCGCGAAGCACAACCAGGAGGTGACGAAGCAGGCCGCCAATCTCGTCGCCAACCTCCACCTGTACGACCTGTCCGGGAAGGGCGCGCAGCGGCTGCGCGACGCGCTCTACGACTCCACCTACCGGCTGGAGAAGGACGCCACCACGCCCGTGGTGCACGTCAGGCCCGACACCGCGCTGATGGCCACCATCCAGCCGGTGCTCGACCAGCTCGACGCCATCCAGTGGGCGCTGGACCAGGCGGTGGACCGGCTGACGCGCGCGGAGAAGAAGACGCGGGCCTTCGCCGCCGACCCGGTGGCCAACAAGACGGACGGCGACACGCTGCAGGCGCACTTCCGCACGCGCGACGCGGGCTACGCCACGCTGCTGGCCGACCGGCTGGCTCGGCTGGCGCGCGAGCTGGGCGGCCAGGGCTCGCTGACCGTGCACGCGCGCGACCCCAACGACCCGCAGTGCGGCGTCGGCTCGGTCGGCTCGGGGTTCTCGCGCACGGTGGCGCACGCCGACGCCAACGAGTTCCACTTCTGCACCGGCGTCACCGTAGGCGACGACGAGATCGTGAGCACCGTCATCCACGAGACGGTGCACGCCGTGATCCCCCAGCTGGGCGCGAAGTCCGCGGTGAAGACGTCGGCCGACACGCCGGGCGACCGGGCGTACTCGTTCGAGCGCGTCTACTGGCGGCTGAGCACCGAGGAGGCGCTGGACAACGCCGAGTCGTACGCCTTCTACGTCGATGCGCTGCTGGGCGTGGCGGTCACCCGCCCCGACGCGCCGACCGACGAGATCAAGGGGTGCACCGACGAGGAGACCGTCAAGGACGCGATCGCGCGCGCCACCTACCGCATCCGGCTGGGCGCGATGTGGGCCGACCAGAGTTTCGCCACGCCGGTGCCGTCGGGGATCGTCGACATCGTGCGTTTCGCCTTCCCCCAGGCGGACGCGACCAAGGCGGGGGAGATCCTGACGCACATGATGAATCTGGCCGCGCGGCTCGAGTACTACCTGCCGGTGGTCTGCACCAAGGCCACCGACGCGGAGGCGAAGGCGGGCGCGCTGACGTACGGCGCGAAGCTCCGCGCGACGGCCACGGGGGTGGCGGCGACGAGCAAGACGTATCCGGCGGGGACGATCCGCATCTGCCCCGAGTGGTTCAAGGCCGGCGACGCGGTGCGCGAGGACACGCTCACCGCCATCCTGGCCCTGCGCTACCGCGACACGGTCCCCCAGGCGGACCTGATGGGGATCGTCACGCTGGCGCGCCACATCCAGGAGGAGGTGCACCCCTCGGTGGCCACGCGCACCCTCCAGCAGCACCAGGCCGCCGACGCCCCGCCGCCTTAAGAACGGACAACAGAAGGGGGCTCACGCAGGGTTAGCAGAGTGAGCAGTCAACAAACTGCTTACTCTGCTAACTCTGGGTGAGACTTGCTGTTTCCGTATCCGCCAAACGAAAGAGCCCGGGCGTTCGCCCGGGCTCTTTCCCCACATCTCCCCCAAAGCCGTCTCACTCCGGCTTGCGGCCGACGACGACGTTCACGGTGAAGAGGGGCGACGTCACCATCATCGCGGCCAGCTTCAGGTACCGGCGGAACTTGAGGTAGTAGTCGGTGCCCACCGCCTCCTCGATCTCCGCGCGGTGCTCGTGCATGTTCCCCTGCCAGCGCGCCAGCGTCTTCGCGTACTGCCAGCGCGGGATCGTCACCACCTCCTCCACGTCGAAGCCGGCGTCGTCCATCATCGCCAACTCCTGCGCCAGCGTGCGGTAGTTGCCGGTGAAGCCGTAGATCTCGTTGATCGGCAGCGTGGCGCGGTTGATCACCGCGTGCGCGGCGTTGGTGAAGTGCAGCTCCTTGTTCACCATTCGCCCGCCGGGGCGCAGCAGCGACAGCGACTTGCCGAAGAAGCCGCCCAGGTCGTTGAAGTGGACGATCACCTCGTCGGTGTAGATGGCGTCGAACGGCTCGTCGTCCTGGTAGTCGTGCCAGTGGCTCTCCACGATCCGCGCGTCCACGCCGTGCCGGGCGATGCGTGCCTCGGCGAACGCCTTCTGCTTGGGCGACAGGGTGAGCCCCACCCCGCGCGCGCCGTAGCGCTTGCAGAGGTAGGTCAGCGGCCCGCCCCACCCGCACCCCACGTCGAGGATGCGCGCGCCCGGCTTGAGGTCCATGCAGCGCGCCATCAGGTCGAGCTTGGCCTCCTGCGACTCGGTGTCGTTCGTGGCCGAGTCCCACAGGTTGCACGAGTACACGTTCCACTCGCCGCCGGTGATGCGCTGGAAGAACACCGGCGGCTGCTCGTAGTGCTGGTTGGTCCGCTCGCGGTCTTCGTCGACCGTGAACGACTGGTACATCTCCTGGTCGGGCGCGGGCTTCCAGCCGGGCTTGCGGGTGTGCTCGAGGGTGTGGGGCGACATGGATCTCGTCGTCGGGGATGGGGATGGGATCGCACCCGGCGCGCGGGTGGCTGCACGGAAATCGGCTGATCCGGTCCGGATCGGGAACACCGGACCTGCGCGATCGGGATCGTGGCGATGCAAATCGTGGCGGACGGAGCCCGCGCGTGTGCGGGAGATCTGTTCACTGAGAATAGTCGCTCCGGGCCGTGCGATCAACGCCCG
This sequence comes from Longimicrobium sp., assembly GCA_036377595.1. NCBI lineage: Bacteria > Pseudomonadati > Gemmatimonadota > Longimicrobiia > Longimicrobiales > Longimicrobiaceae > Longimicrobium > Longimicrobium sp. Next base: position 36,228 of record DASUYB010000016.1, read on the forward strand.
CGTGCACCCGGGCGGAATTTCCCGCCGGATCGCGGCTCCGGACGCGGATGCGATCTCCCGCGCGGCGCTTGACCCCGCGCACTCGTCGCGTCACCTTGCGCCGGTGCCATCCCCGCGCACGCATGTTTCCCCACCCCGACGCGACCGATCTCCATGACGTCCACCGCTTCGCCCCCGGCCGCCGACGCTTCCGTGCGCGTGCGCGAGATCCCGCAGGGCGAGTCCCTGAAGGCGTTCATGGAGCTCTCCTGGACCATCAACGCCGCCGACCCCAACTGGGTGCCGCCGCTGCGCGGCGAGCTGAAGACGCTGCTGGACCGCGGCAAGCACCCGTTCCACAAGCACGCCGACGTCGCCTACTACATCGCCGAGCGCGGCGGCCGGCCGGTGGGGCGCGTCGCGGCGGTGGTCAACCGGCTCTACAACGAGTTCCACGGCGACCGCGTGGGCTTCTTCGGATTGTTCGAGTGCGTGGACGACGAGGCGGTCGCCCGCGCGCTGCTCGACGCGGCCGCGCGGTGGCTGCAGGGGCGCGGGATGGACACCATGCGCGGGCCGATGAACCTCTCCACCAACGAGGAGCTGTGCTCGCCCGGCGTGCTGGTGGACGGGTTCGACACGCCGCCCAAGGTGCTGATGGGCCACAATCCCCCCTGGTACGGGCGGCTGATGGACGCGGCGGGGATGGAGAAGAGCAAGGACCTGCTCGCGTACTTCGCGCCCACGCCGGACCTCCCCGAGCGCACGGAAAAGCTGTTCGAGAAGATCGTGCAGCGCGAGAAGGCCGTGATCCGCCCGCTGGAGATGCGCCGGCTGCGCGAGGAGGTGGAGAAGATCAAGGAGATCTACAACGCGGCGTGGCAGCGCAACTGGGGCTTCGTGCCGCTGACCGACGACGAGTTCGAGCACATGGTGAAGTCGCTGAAGCCGATCGTGGACCCCGACCTCTGCTTCATCGCGGAGAAGGACGGCGAGCCGATCGGCTTCTCGCTGGCGCTGCCGGACTTCAACCAGGTGCTGCGGAAGATCCGCAGCGGGCGGCTCCTTCCCTTCGGCATCTTCCGCATCCTCTGGGAGCGGCGAAAGATCCACACGCTGCGGCACATCACCCTGGGCTTCAAGCCCGAGTACCAGCACGCCGGCCTGGGCGCCGCCTTCTACCTGCGGACCTTCCGCACCGGCGCCGCCAAGGGCTACCGCGAGGCCGAGGGCTCGTGGATCCTCGAGGACAACACCGAGATGCGCGGCGCGCTGGAGAAGATGGGCGTGGCCGTGTACAAGACCTACCGGGTGTACGACCGGGCGCTGGCGCCGGCGTCGTAGGCGTGCATTCGAATCGAGAAGGAAGAAATCACACGGAGGGAACGGGGGAAACGGAGGACTGAACCGGGTTTCCTCCGTTCCCTCCGTTTCCTCCGTGTGATTCAGTGCTGTTGGGACGTCCTGGGGATGCACAACCACAGGCGGAAACGGGTTTCCTGCATGCGTCGAGGCGCAGGGAGATGAAGGCAGGCGCAGCTTCCCCTGCGCCTGTCCTTCGCATCCCTGCGCCTCGACGCGGCTTCCGCGTCAGCGCCGCTTGCGCATCACGAACCGGCCCGACGCGGCGCCACCGCGATCGTGGTCGTACGTCCAGCTGCCCGCCACCGAGTCGCCCCACAGCTGTCCCTGCATCCGCACCGCGGTGGCGCCGGGCTGCAGCGTGATCTGCACCGTGTCGCCGCGCGCGAGCCGGGCCTCGAGCGCCGGCACCCGGCGGCCGCCGTCCAGCTCGAACCCGAACGGGCGGAAGCGCGTGTCGTAGGTCCCCGAGTGCGTCGGCGGACCGGAGAACCCGGCGCCGTCCGCCAGCGATTCGTTGCGCAGCAGCGCCAGCTCACCGCGCAGCCTCTGCTGGCGGGGCATGTGGCCGGGGAGCAGCGGCGACTCCAGCGTGAACTCCACCGACCAGACACCGTCCAGCGCCGGGCCCGCAACGCCGTCCCACCGGGCCTGTGGCGACACCCTGCATCCCGCCAGCGCCGCGAGCAGCACCGGCAGGCACCGGCCCATCCTGCGGCTCATCGATTCCTCCCAGGGGCGCCGGATCAGTCCCGGTCACCCATCTCCATTCTGCGTCGTACAGCGCGTCGACGACCTCCATCCTTGGAGACCGCACGCGATGCAAGTCTACGACGCGAGCCGTTAAGGAGGCGTAAAGAATCGCCCCGCCGCCGTTAAGGAATCACAAAGAAGCGCGGCGTCACGACGGATCGCCCGACGCCTCGTTGGGGAGGGGGGCGAGAGGGAGGGAGAAGACGAACACGCTTCCGCCGCCCGGCCGCGGCTCGAACCCGAGCGCGCCTCCCTGGGCGCCGGCCAGGCGGCGGGAGATGGAGAGGCCCAGCCCCGCGCCGCCGGCGTCGCCTTCCCGGTGGGGGCCGCGATAGAACGGCTGGAAGATGCGCTCGCGCTCGTCGGGAGGCACGCCGGGCCCGCGGTCGGCGATCCGGAAGACGAGCCGGTCTCCGTCGCCCGCGACGGACAGGTCGATCGGCGTTCCCGGCGGGGCGTACTTGTGCGCGTTCTCCAGGAGGTTCACCAGCACCCGCAGCGACTGCACGAAGTCCAGCCGGCCCAGCAGCAGCGGCTCGTCGGGGTGCAGGCCGACCCGGATCTCCCGGTCGTCCAGCGACCCCGAGACGCGCTGCAGCGCGGCGCCCACCAGGTCCTCCGCGGCCACGATCTCGGGCGACAGCGGCAGCTCGCCCGCGTTCAGCCGCGACAGGTCGAGGAGGTCGGCCACGAAGCGGTTCAGCCGGTCCGCCTCTTCCTCGATGGTCACCGCGCGGTCGTCGCCGCCCTCGCCCAGGTCGTGCGCCAGCGCCTTGATGGTGGTCAGCGGCGTGCGCAGGTCGTGCGAGACGGAGGCGATCAGCGCGTCCTTCAGCCGGTCGGCCTCGCGCAGCGCCTCGGCGCGCTCGGCCTCGGCCGCCAGCCGCACGCGCTCCGCCCCCAGCGCCGCGTAGTACGCCAGCGCGGCGAAGAAGCGGCGCTGCGCCGGCGTCAGCGCGATCCCCTCCTCCCGCGCGATGCGCAGCACCCCCGCGATGCGGCCGCGCACGCGCAGCGGCAGCGAAAGCCCGCGCGCGCCGGGCACGGCAGGGATCTCCACCTCGCCCGCCCCGCCGCCCGACGTCGTCAGCCGCGTGGTCCCGTCCACCTGCTCCACCACCACCTCGCCGCGCTCCGCCGCGAGGCTCACCAGCGCCCCGCCTTCGCGTGCGCCGGGTGACCCCGGCGCCGTGGCGCGGGCGCCCAGCGCGAGCGGCGCATCGCCCCCGTCGCGCAGCCAGATCTCGCAGGCGTCCACCTCCAGCGTGCCGCGGATCACCTCGGCCACGGCCCGCAGCGCCTCTTCCGCGCGCCCCGCGTTCAGCGTCTCCGCGCCCAGGGTGGACAGGCGGTTGATCTCCTCCGCACGGCGGCGCGCCTCCTCGGCCTCGCTGCGCGCGCGGAAGAGCAGGTGCGTGGCCACGGCGGCCACCACCAGGAAGGTGAAGAGCACCAGCCAGTCCAGCGGAGAGCGGACGGCGAGGGTGCCGTACGGGGGAAGGAAGAAGAAGTTGAAGCAGAGGAAGGCGACCAGCGCCAGCACGAACCCGCGGGCGCGCGGCCCGCGCGTGCTGGCGGCAAGCACGAGAAGGAGATAGCCGAGCGCGACGTGCGCCTTGTCGAGGTACCCGCGGACCGCGATCATCGCGGCCGTGAGGGCGATCAGCGCGGCGATCCAGGCGGCCCATTCCGCCGCGCCGCGCCCGCCGCCGTCCGCCCCGGCCACGGGTCAGTCGAGCGCGCGGAACCGGTAGCCGACACCCGGTTCGGTGACGACGAGCGTGGGCCGCACCGGGTCACGCTCGATCTTGCGGCGCAGGTTGGCCACGTGCACGCGAAGGTACCCCTGGGGATCGCCGGGCGAACGCCCCCACACCGCGCGAAAGATCTGGTCGTGGGTAAGGGTGCGCCCGGCCTGGGCCACGAAGGCGCGCAGCAGGTCCCACTCGGTAGGGGTGAGATGGATCTCGCCCCCGTCGCGCGTGAGCACGCGCCGCGCGAGGTCGATGGTCAGCCCGCCCG
>DASUYB010000017.1 GCA_036377595.1 Longimicrobium sp.
GTGAGCACCGACTCCAGCGGCAGCCGCGGGGCCCGCGCGCTCGGCGCGCCCGCCACGCCCACGCGGAAGAGCAGCAGCCGCGTGTTCCCTTCCGCCGCCTCGAACAGCGCGTCGAAGCGCGCCCGCAGCTCGCGCAGCTCCTCGCGCTCGCGCGCGGAGAAGACCGTGGCGGCGCTGCCGTCCAGCATCTCGAACATGTAGACCAGCGCGGTCACCGGGTGCACGGCCAGCCCCAGCGACGTGGCCGTGAGCCACACCCGCTCCACCGCGCGCCCGCCGCGCAGCGCCGACGCCGGCGCGATCCCGCCCACCGTCAGCAGGCCCACCGCCGAGGAGTGGCGGATCGCCTTCTCCGCTCGCTCCCCGAACGCGCGCCCGCCGCCCAGCTCGCGCAGCGTGGCCGCCACCTCCGGACGCGCGGCCACCCGCAGTGCCGCCCGCTGCTGCGGCGAAAGCTCCAGCGCGTCCACGGGAATGCCGTCTCCCGCGCGCCGCGCCTCCTCGTCGCTCCAGCGCAGCTCGTCCGCCATCTCGCGGTGCAGCTCGCGGATCAGGTGGCGGATGCGCTCGCCCGCGCCCACCACGCGCGCCAGCCCGGCCAGCTCGTCGTCCGTCGTCAGCAGGTCCAGCCGCGCGCCGCGGACGCGCGCCGCGTCGGCCAGCTCCGTCATGGCCCCCGCGCCCAGGGGAACGCGGCGGGCCACGCGGCGGTTGGTCACCCGCTCGCCCAGCAGCGGGAAGAGCGCGGCGTCGTCGTCCAGCCCGCCGTCGCCCGCGTCGAAGGCGATTGCCGCCGCGACCGACGGGTCGCGCGGGCGGGGGAAGGGCTCGGTGCGCGCGCGCACGCCCCGGTGCGCCGCCGCCACGGCGATGTTCTCCACCGCCGCGCCCAGCGCCAGGTACGCCGCGCGGTGGTTGGGATCGAGGAGCGACGCCGAGCGCCCGCGGTCGTGCATCACCCACAGCCGCTCGCCGTCCCAGTTGAAGCGCCAGGGCTGGCGGTTGGCGGCCGAGGGCGCGAGGGTGCCGTGCTCCACGACGAAGCGCACCAGCTCGGGGATGCGGCCGTCCACGCCGCCCAGCACCCGCGCCGGCGCCCACCCCGGCGCGGCCGAGATCGGCGTCACCTGCGCGCCGCCCGCGTCGGCCAGGATCGCCGCCGCGTCCACCCGCCGCCGCCCGCCGGGGAGCGGCTGCCCCAGCGCCAGCCGCCGCACCGCGACCGCCACCGCGGCCGAGCCGAGCGCCGCGTCCGACGCCATGCGCGGCAGCGCCGTCACCGTGCGGCGGATCTCCACCACCGAGGCGGCGGTGCGCGCCGAGGCGCGGTCCGCGTCGGCCACGGCCAGCTCGAGGGCCAGCCGCTCGCCCTCGTCCATCCCCCGCACCTGCTCCGAGGTGAGGTCGCCCACGCGGCCGTGGAAGAGCGGCGCGGCGGGGTCCAGGTCGAAGCGCTCCACGTCCACCATCCCCCGGTCGCCCGCGGCGGCCAGCACGGGGATGCGCCGCTCGCGGGCCCGCTCGCGCAGCAGCACGCGGGCGTACAGGTCGCCGCAGGCGTCGACCACCGCGTGCAGCGGCACGTCGCCGCCCATGAAGTCGTCGGCGTTCTCGTCGCCGAACCCCTCGTGGAAGAGGGTGACGCGGGCGTACGGGTCGGCCTCGAACACCTGCCGCGCGGTCAGCACGGTCTTGGGCACGCCCAGGTCCTGCACGCCGGCGCGCAGGCGGTTGAGGTCGCCCAGCCACGCCTCGTCGGCGTCGGCCAGCTTGAGGTGCCCGCACGCGCCTTCCAGCGCGAGGGTGAGCGCGACGGCGTTCCCCGTCGTCAGCCCCACGATCCCCACGTGGAAGGCGGCCAGGCGGCGCTGCTCGTCGGCGGTCACCTGGTGGCGGTTGCGGTCCAGGCGCAGCTCGGCGTACTCGGCCGGGGGAAGGACGTGCACCATCCGCCCGGACCAGGGAAAGAACACCCAGCGCCCGAACGCGGCGGGATCCGCCTCTCCCAGCAGCGCGGCGCGGCCGCGCCGCAGCTCGGCGGTGGACAGGTCGCCGCGGCGCGCGCGGACGCGCACCAGGTCGTCGATCTGCCGCTCGAGGGTATCGTGAAGGCTCCGGACCTGGCCGGAGGCGATCAAATGATTCATCCGCTCGTTGTCGGCCGTGCGCGAGCGGTCCAGCACCAGGGGAAGCGACGCCGCGTCGCCCCACCCCTCTTCTGTATGGATCAGGTCATCGACCCGCATGATTGATGGTGCTCCTGCCTTGGGTACGCATCGGCGGGGAACCCGGAGTGCTTCCCCGGATTCCCCGCCGACGGCACGCCCCCTAGGCAACGCCCGGGCCGTCCTCACCCGTTTCCGCGCAACTGTTCGGATTGCAAAGTGTTACCGTTTACATTCCTCTGAATAACGATCCAGCCGAATGCATAAAAGTGGGACAGCGAGGGTACAGATTGGGGAGTCGGTGCCGCACGATCCGGCAGGTTCCACTTTGGTTTCAACCAGTTACGGCAGTCCGGCCTGCCACATGGTGCGAGAGTGCGAAAGTGCGAAAGTGCGAGAGTGCGGAAGTGCGAGAGTGCGCCGGACCGCTCGGACCCGACGCACTCTCGCACTCTCGCACTCTTGGATCAGTCCACCGCGAAGGTCACGCGCACCACGGCGGTGACGTCCTTGTCGAGTGACGAGGTGTCGTTCATCCCGTAGTCCGACACCTCGGTGGAGTTGCGCGGGGTGACCTGGAACACGCCCATCCGCGCGCTGCGCACCGCGCCCACCTCCGCCCCGGCCGCGCGGGCGATGGCCTGGGCGCGCTGGCGGGCGTCGCGCGTGGCGTCGGCCAGCATCTCGCCGCGCACCTTCTCCAGCTGCGTGTAGAGGTAGTCCACGCTCGACGAGCCCAGCGGCACCCCCTGCGCGATCAGCTCGTTGGCGCGCTGCGAGAGCTGGGTGATGCGCGCAACGTCGGCCGAGCGCACCTCGATGCGCTGGGTGACCTTGTAGCCCAGCAGGTCGCTGGTGGGGGTGCCGTTCTCGGCGGCGCGGTAGATGACGTCCATCTCCAGCGGCTTCACGCTCACGCTGCTGTCGGCGATGCCGCTGGCGCGCAGGAACTGCCGCAGGCGCTGCACGTCGGCGGTAACCGCGGCGCTGGCGCCCTGCAGGTCGGGGCCCTGGATGGCGATGGCGCTCTTCCACACCGCGTAGTCCGAGCGCACCTGCTTCTTGAAGCTGCCGGTGACCTCGATCTGGTCGCCCGCGCGCTTGACGGACTTGAGCGCGGCGGCGCCGACCAGCGCGGCCAGCACCAGCCCCAGCCCGAGCGCGACCATCCCCCAGAACAGCTGGGGGAACCTCTCCGTTCTGACGGTCTCCATGGTGGGATACGGGGAAGGGTGAAACGCCCGTCGGGGGCGTTCCGCGCGGGCAGGGGTCCACGCCCGCGAGTGGGTCGGGAGAATTGGACACCGGGAGATCGTGGAAGATCCCGGCGGCGCCCAGGATAGTGCAAACGTGCGGCGCCGCGCAACGAAATCGGAAAAACGGGGAGGGCGGCGGGGGGATCTCTCCGAAGGCCTCCGCAACGAGATTCTGGACGAAACCCCCGTCAGCCTTCATATTTGGCGTCGGACGGAGCCCCCCAGACCCATCTCCCTCCCGTGGGGACCTTCCCCCCTCCCCCGCGAAATCCGGTTGAAACTCTTCGCGGCCAGGTCTCGTAACCTCGTCGCCAAGTACCCTCGGGACCGTGATCCGGGGGTGCCAGCGGACCAAACGCCCGGCAGGCCCGGAGCGTCTCGACGGGTCCGCAACGCTCGTCCCCAACCCGACCCATGTTCGCCCCGATGCGGGTCCTCCCCGCGCTGCTGACCGTCACCGCGCTCACCACGATTCCGGCCGCCGCGCAGCAGGCGCCGATGGAGCTTGTCGTCAACATTCCCGCCGGCCGCCTGGACGTGTTCCAGGGCGGCGAGCGCATCCGCTCGTACCCCGTGTCGGTGGGCACCGCGCGCCACACCACCCCCACCGGGCAGGCGTCCATCCGCCGCATGGTGTGGAACCCGTCGTGGACGCCGCCGCCCGACGCCGAGTGGGCGCGCGACGAGAAGCCGGCCGGCCCGGGCTGGGGCAACCCCATGGGCCGCGTGAAGATGCACCTGTTCGGCGACTACTACGTGCACGGCACGCCGGCGCGCAACGAGCGGCACCTGGGCCGCCCCGCCTCGCACGGGTGCATCCGGATGCGCAACCAGGACGTGATGGAGCTGGCGCAGCTGGTGCTGCAGGCCGACGGCGCGCCGGTGCAGCCCACCACGGTGCAGGCGCTGGTGCGTAATCCGCAGGCCACGCGCGAGCTGGCGCTCTCGGGCCGGGTGAAGGTGCGCGTGGAGTACCGCCTGACCGAGGTGGGCGCCGACACGGTGACGCTGCACCCCGACGTGTACGGCCGCGCCGCCAGCGGCTACGCGGCCCGCGTGCAGCAGGAGCTGAGCGCGGCCGGCGCCGACCCGGCGCAGCTGCTGGCGCAGGTGCAGCTCCGCCGCTCGCCCGCCACCCCGCTGCGCATCGCCCGCGCGGTCACGTGGCCGGAGATGCGCGAGCCGGTGGTGACGGTGAACCCCGTCCGCACGGAGACCACGGTCGCGGGTGGCAACGCCATCGCCATGCTGCAGCGGTAACGGACGACATCGGAGGACAACGAGCGGGGCGGCAGACACGATCTGCCGCCCCGCTTCGTTTATTGACTCATATCACACGGAGGAAACGGTGGTAACGGAGGGCCGCCGCCGCCTTTCCTCCGTTACCTCCGTTCCCTCCGTGTGACATTCCCGCGTGATTCCGGCGCCGCTACAGCGCCTGCTGCTGGCGTACGAGCAGGTCGTAGTTCGCGCGCTGGGCGGGCGAGAGCGTGGTGGGGAGGCCGACAATGATGGCGGGATCGCCGGTGCGCTCGGGGAGATGCAGCACCAGCGCGTCGGGCGGTACCGGGCGCGCGTAGTCGCTGGCGCGGCCGCCGGCGTCGATCTGCACCGTCCGCCCCGGCGCGGCGAGCGTGGCCAGCACGCGGCCGTACTCCAGCCACTCGCCCACCGCGTCGCTGTCGTCCGCCGCCACGGCGGGGATCAGCCGCTCCTCGAAGTAGACGAGCGCGCGCTGGTACGCCCCGCGGTGGTTGGTCTTGAGCGCGACGAGCTGCTTGCGGTAGAAGTCGCGCGGGTCGCGCGCGCCGGTGTCGGCCAGGGCGCGCGCGAAGCGCTCGTCGGCGCGGGCGCGGAGGTCAGCGTCTGCCATGCGGGAGATTGTATCTCCACCGCGCTCACGGGCGCCACCCGCAGCCGTTCGCCGCGAGAGAATCCCAATCCACCGCGGGCGCGGGCCCGGACTTCATCGCCTCGAGCCACTCGCGGTAGATCGAGTCCGGCGTGCGCCCCGTCGCCTGCTCCAGCTCGCCCGTCCACACGGCGTGCACGGCGGCGATGCCGTGGCGCGTGCGCAGGTGGCGGACGAGGCTGCCGGCCAGCATGTAGGCGGTGAGGTCGTCCTGCGCGCGGAACCGGTCCGTCAGGTCCGCGAGCGGGATCGCGCGGCCGGCGTGCACCAGGAAGCGGGCGACCGCGTCGACGTCGTATCTCCCGCAGACACCCTCCGCGTCCGTCGCCAGCCCCTCCTTCACCCAGTCGCCCGCGGCGGCGTAGCCCCAGGCGCGGATGGACGCGGCGTGCATCACTTCGTGGCGCAGGAACGGCCGCCAGTGCTCGCTGGCGACGAGGGCGACGGTGCGCTCCTCCGGGAACGTCGTCCCCCGCCCGCGGCGTCCGCTCAGCCGCATCAGCTCCGCGCGGTCCTCGACGAAGAAGACGTCGTACGTGCTCCCGTCGTCCGGCGTCTCCAGCAGCGAGAAGGCGTGCGCGCGCGCCTCGCCCGCCGCGGCGGTGATCTCGCCGCGATGCCGGGCGGCGTACGAGTCCGGCTGCGCGTACAGGCGCAGCTTCGGCGCGTCGCTCCGCCGCCAGTGGAACGCGGGATTGGCGATGAACCGCGCCGCGAGTGTCGATCGCGCACACTTTCACGTCCACCATCCCGCCGTCGAGCGCGATCCGGCGGACGACGTCCTCGGTGAGGTCGGTGCGCACGCCGGACGACTTCTTCGGCCACGCCACCCACAGCATCCCCGCGGGCACGAGCGACTGCGACAGCGAGTGGAACCGAGCCTGCAGCACATCCGCCGAGGTGGTGAAGAAGACGATCAGGTCCAGCGCGCCGGCCGCGTCGTCCGGAGACAAGACGGTGATGCCGTCGGGCAGCTCGCCCAGCGCTGCGGCGAACTCCGGGGGCGCTGCGGCGAAGCGGATGCGCTGGCCGGGCTTGATCCCCAGCTTCCTGGGGAGCGGAGTGCCGCTGTAGCCGGCGGGATTCGGCGTCTGCGCCATCGGTGGTGCTGGACGGGGAGACTGGAGAGCGGAGCGTGTGGGCATTTCCCCACTCCGCCGTGCTGGAAGGATTGCTATCTTCTCCGTCCCGGCCGGCGCAAGGCTGGAGGCCGTCGCGATGCGGCTACGGCAAACGTTTTCTTCCCTAACGGGAACGGAACTTGTAACGTGCACGCCCCTCGCTGAACCCACCCCCCACGGAGAGGTGCGCCATGCCCACCACGTTCACCCGCCCGCGCGCGCCGGCGTTCGCCGCCACGCAGGGCACGTTCGAGCTCTCCTGGGAGCTGTTCGGCGAGATGTGCCGCGCGCTGGCCGTCCGCGTCGCGCGCGAGTACCGGCCAGACATCGTGATCGGCATCGCCACGGCGGGCGTGATCCCGGCGGCCACGGTGGCCGCGATGCTCGACGCCGAGTTCGAGTCGATGAAGATCTCGCGGCGCGACGGGGAAACCGTCCACGCCGAGCCGCGCGTGCTGTCGGCCACGCCGGTGCGGTGCCGCGGCAAGCGCGTGCTGATCGTCGACGAGATCACCACCAGCGGCGACACCATGCGCCTGGCGCTGGCGGCTGTGCGCGAGGTGGGCCCCGCGGACGTGCGCACCGCGGCCACGTTCGTGCGCCCCGGCGGCTGGCGCCCGCACTTCTTCGCGATGGAGACGCCGCAGCTGATCGTCTATCCGTGGGACCGCCAGGTGATCACCGACGGCGAGCTGGTGGCCGGGCCGATGTACGAGGGCGTCGGCGCGGCGTAGAAAAGAAGTGCGAGAGTGCGAGAGTGCGAGAGTGCGAGAGTGCGAGAGTGCGAGAGTGCGTCGGACCGCTCGAACCCGACGCACTTTCGCACTCTCGCACTTTCGCACCACGGATGAGGGCCGGCACCGCGGCAGCGGAGCCGGCCCTCGCTCGTGGACCCGCCGCGAGGGGCGCCGAAAATCAGCCGCCCTTCGCCATCGAATCCAGGAACTCCTTGTTGTTCTTCGTCTTCCGCATGCGGTTCAGCAGGAAGTCGATGGCCTCGGCCGGCGGCATGTCGCTCAGGAAGTTGCGCAGCAGGTACACGCGCGTGAGCTCCATCTCCGTCAGCAGCAGGTCCTCGCGGCGCGTCCCCGAGCGGTTCAGGTCGATGGCCGGGAAGATGCGCCGGTCGGCGATGTGCCGGTCGAGCACGAGCTCCATGTTGCCGGTGCCCTTGAACTCCTCGAAGATCACCTCGTCCATCCGGCTCCCCGTCTCCACCAGCGCGGTCGCCACGATGGTGAGCGAGCCCCCCTCCTCGATGTTGCGCGCCGCGCCGAAGAAGCGCTTGGGCTTGTGCAGCGCGTTGGCGTCCACGCCGCCGGAGAGGATCTTCCCGGAGTGCGGCACCACCACGTTGTAGGCGCGCGCCAGGCGGGTGATGCTGTCCAGCAGGATCACCACGTCGCGGCCGTGCTCCACCAGGCGCTTGGCCTTCTCCAGCACCATCTCGGCCACCTGCGTGTGGCGGTCGGCGGGCTCGTCGAAGGTCGACGAGATCACCTCGGCCTTCACGTTCTCCTGCATGTCGGTGACCTCCTCGGGCCGCTCGTCGATCAGCAGCACGATCAGGTGCACCTCGGGATGGTTCTCGGTGATCGCGTTGGCGATCTTCTGCATCAGGATCGTCTTGCCGGCCTTCGGCGGCGCCACGATCAGGCCGCGCTGCCCCTTGCCCAGCGGCGCGATCAGGTCCATCACGCGCATCGACAGGTCGCCCGCGGCGCCCTCCAGGTGCACGCGCTCGTCGGGATAGCGCGGGCGCAGGTTGTCGAAGGCGATGCGGTGCTTGGCCTTCTCCGGCTCGTCGCCGTTGACCCGCTCCACCTTGAGCAGCGCCAGGTAGCGCTCGCCCTCCTTGGGCGGGCGCACCTGCCCCAGCACCGTGTCGCCGGTGCGCAGGTCGAAGCGCTTGATCTGGCTGGGCGAGACGTAGATGTCGTCGGGGCCGTACAGGTAGTTCCAGTCCTGCGAGCGCAGGAACCCGTATCCCTCGGGAAGGACCTCGAGCACGCCCTCGCCGCGCAGCACGACCTCGCTGTCGAGCAGGTTCTGCTCGATGCGGTAGATCAGGTCCTGCTTCCGCAGTCCCGAGTAGTTGGAGATGTTGAGCCCTTCCGCCATCTCGTGCAGCTCGGAGATGCTCTTCGACTTTATGGAGGTGATGTCCACGACTGGCTCCGATTACGTTTGCCAGACACTCCGGCTCTCACGGGGCCCGGTGCCGCCGCGTCCGCTGGAATGTTCCGTTATCGCGAGGGAAGAAAGACCAGGGAGGAGGCGCGCACGCGCCCTGGAACCGAGTAGCTGATTTGTTCGTTGGGATCTGAGGCCCAACGTAACCACCGGTACGACCCGGCGCAAGAGAAAACATCTGGCTACACCAGTGTTTTCGCCGTTTCCGGGGCACCTTCCCCGTGCCGCTCCCTGGCAGTGGATTGCTCGTGCGGCGCGCGCACGAATCAGGCCACGCAGGTATCCTTTCAGCGGCGAACCCGTTGCGGCGCAGGCATTTCAAACCGCTGCCGACCAGCCCGTCACCGTTCTCCCGTTCTATCGCTGCAACCGCATACACGCCCGGTGCCCACTTGTGCCCCGAGTCGGGCCCGCCCGGATTAGCGGAAGATGAAGGCGCCGCGCGGATTCTCATGTGCTCCCGTGCCTCGTAGCAGCGCGTTCACTTTGAGTGCGAGAGTGCGAGAGTGCGAGAGTGCGCGGGGTCCGGGCCGATCCAGCGCACTCATGCACTTCCGCACTCCCGCACTTCCGCACTGGGGTTCAGTCGACTGAGAGCTTGAACGGGGTGAAGTCCGTATCGCGGTCGTACCAGTCCTCGTGCTCGCGGCGCTTGAGGAAGGCCACGATGCGGTAGGTGAGCGGCGTGGCGACCGCTTCCCATCCCACCTTCAGCAGGTAGTTGGCGAAAAGCACCTTCAACACCGTCTCCGTGTCCCACACGCCCAGAAAGGCCGCGGGATAGAAGATGAGCGAGTCCACCATCTCCCCCACCACCGTGGAGCCGATGGTGCGCATCCACAGGAAGCGGCCCTCGGTCAGCACCTTCATCCGCGCCAGGGTGAAGGAGTTGGCGAACTCGCCGGCCCAGAAGGCGACCAGCGAGGCGGCCACGATGCGCGGCGTCTGTCCGAACACCGCCTCCAACGTGGCCTGCCCGGTCCATCCCGCCGCCGGGGGAAGGGCGAGGACCACCCAGCTCATGAACGAGGCGAAGATCAGCGCGCCGAAGCCGGCCCACACCACGCGCCGCGCCCGCGCGTAGCCGTAGACCTCGGTCAGGATGTCGCCGAAGAGGTAGCTGATGGGGAAGAAGAGCACGCCCGCGCCGAAGGTGAGCGGCCCCACGTGCGCCGGCTTCCCCACGCCGATCAGGTTGGAGCAGAGGAGCACGGTGACGAACGCCGCCATGAGCAGGTCGTAGTAGCGGTACCTGCGCGGCGCGTGGGCGTCGGCGCGGGCGCGGTCGGCGTCCGGTGGCGGCATGGCTGGCGGGACGTGGGGGAGATGGCGATCGGATGGGGGATTCTAGCCGCCGCAGATCGCACGGGAAACCTGCATCGGTCCATGCCGAGGGGAACCGATGTGTGTCTCGATCGTATACGGTTCCGTTGTGAATCGGCGACGATTGCGCTAGGTTGTTGTGCGGTCCCGATCTTGCTCCCGGCAGGCGGGACCGTTTTGTATATCCGTAGCAGAGGCAGAGATGCAGCAGCGCCCCGTCATCGGGATCCCCACCCAGACCCTCCAGTCCATCGACCGCATCCCCGAGGACCTTCCCGAGTCCTGGGTGATGAACCAGCGGTATTTCCACGCGTGCACCTCGGTGGGCGCGATCCCGTGGATGGTGCCGCTGCTGGACGACGATCCCGAGACGCTGCGGGCCATCTACGACCGGCTGGACGGGATCTTCCTTCCCGGCGGCGTGGACATGGACCCGTCGAGCTACGGCTGCGACCGCCACGACCTGTGCGGCCGCACCGACCCGCCGCGCGACGCGGTGGAGCTGGCGTTCGCGCGCTGGGCGCTGGAGGACGGCAAGCCCGTGTTCGGCGTGTGCCGGGGGATGCAGGTGCTGAACGTGGCGGCCGGCGGCACGCTGGTGCAGGACTGCGGCGAGCTCTATCCCGGCTCCATCAAGCACGATTACTTCCCTGGCGCGGGATGGGCGCGCGACCACCTGGCGCACGACGTCCGCATCGCCGAGGGGTCGCGGCTGCACGAGGCGTTCGGGGTGGTCGAATCTCCCGTCAACTCCATGCACCACCAAGGGATCTGCGAGGTGGGAGACGGGCTGGTGGCCACCGCGTGGGCCGAGGATGGCCTGGTGGAGGCGCTGGAGTCGACCCGCGAGGACCACTTCGTCGTCGGCGTGCAGTGGCACCCGGAGATGCTGGTGGACAAGCACGACGGCACCCGCCGCCTGTTCGAGGCCTTCATCGAGGCCGCCAACCAGTTCCACAACGCGGCAATGCTGGCCTGACGGGCTCGATCGCGGTGGAGATGAATGCAGAAGGGGCGCGACGAATCGCGCCCCTTCCGTTGTTTCTACTTCCGCCGTCAGCAGGCGAACGAGCACGAGAAGTCGCAGGTGTTGTGCAGGCAGCTGTAGTAGCAGGTCCTGCACGTCTGCTGGCAGGTCTCGGCGATGAAGCACGAGACCCCATCTCGCTCCTCCGCGTCTCCGCGCCTCCGCGTGAGAACTCAAGAGCGCATGGGTCAGAGCTTGGAATGCTCCAGCCGTGGGCGGGACGGGCGCGGGGGGACGCCGAGGAGGAAGCGGAGCGAGTGGTGGAGGCGCCGCGCCCAGGCGCGCTCGTTGTGGCGCCCGCCCATCTCCACGAAGAAGAGCAGGTCGTGGCCCGTGCGGTATCCCTTCTCCTCCAGCAGCGCCTTCATCCGGCGCGCGTCGCCCAGCGCCTCGCGCCCCTCGTTGGTGCCGATGTCGAGGTAGATGCGGCCCGGCGTGAACGGCCGTTTGCGCACGTAGTCGAAGATCTTCCGGCCGCCGAACCAGAACGCGGGGCTCATCACCCCCGCGAAGCCGAAGGTGTCGGGGTGGCGGAAGAAGGCGTAAAGGCTGATCAGCCCGCCCATCGACGAGCCGGCGATCCCCGTGCACTCGCGCTCGGGGCGGGTGCGGAAGTCGCGGTCGACGATGGGCTTGACCGTGCTCACCACGAAGTCGAGGTAGGCGTCGCCGCGGCCGCCCTGGTTGTGGCCGGGGTCGCGGAACGGGCTGTACTCGTCGAGCCGCGCCGGGGTGTTGGGGATGCCGACGACGATGGTCTCCAGCCCCTCGGCGCTGGCGTCCTCGAGGGTCTGGTCCACCTCCCACTCCTCGCCGAAACTGGTGGCGCGGTCGAACAGGTTCTGCCCGTCGTGCATGTAGATCACGGGGTAGCGCCGGTCGCCGCGCGCGTACGACGGGGGGAGGTAGACCAGCAGGTCGCGCGTGTTGCCGAGCTGCGGGCTTTCCACCCCCTCCAGCACCTTGACGGTGCCGACGACGGTGTGCCCCTCCTCGGCGATCATGTGGTAGTCCTTCCAGCCGCCTTCCTGCCGCGGAACCGCGTCCTCCGTCATCTCCCAGCCTTTCAGCACCAGCGTGCGAACGCCCGCGTGACGTCGGCCGGCTGGCTGAACACCCAATCCGGCGCGAGGGGCGTGATCCTGTTCACGAACCGTTCCGCCTCGCCCTCACCCGTCTTGGGCCAGAGCACGGCGGCGGTGCGCATCCCCGCCGCGCGGCCGGCGGCCAGGTCGACGGTGGAATCGCCGACGTAGACGGTCTCGCCGGGCTCGACCGCCATCGCCCGCGCGGCGGAGAGGAGGCCCTGCGGGTCGGGCTTCCCCGCGTCGACGTCGTCGTCCGTCACCACCACGTCGAAGGCGCCGAGGCCCATCTCCCGGTCGGTGACCTCCCACGCGTGGCGCGCCTTGCCGGTGACGATGCCGAGCGGATAGCCGGCGGCGCGCAGGGCGGCCAGCATCTCGGGCACGCCGCGGTAGACGCCGTCGACGTACGCGCCGTGCAGCTCGGCGTAGTGGCGGCGGAACTCGGCGTGGCAGGCCTCGCCCCGCTCGTCGCCCAGCCAGCCGAGGAGGAAGCGGCGCTCCGACGAGGGCCCGCGCTCGATCATCTCCCGCTCGGTGGGCGCGTGGCCCAGGAAGGGCTCCAGCGCGCGCCGGTAGCTCTCCAGGTACAGCCGGTAGGTGTCGATCAGCGTCCCGTCCAGGTCGAACAGGATCGCGCGGATCCGAGGCGCCGTGCCGTCCATCCGGTCGCGTGCAAGGACGAGGCGGCCGGGGACTCGGGTCCGGCCGCCGCGTCGGTCGAAGTCGATCTTCCGTTTGCGGGAGGGAGAATCTGGCCGACGCGGCGTCTCCCCGAAAGCCCCGTCCCGCCGCTCGGTCGAGACATATTGGTGGGCAGAAACATTTGACGTCAACCGTCGCCAGTGATAGCTTCGCGGCGCGGGAGACACATCCTCGCCTATCCCATCCCGTAGTCACCCACCCCGTTACAAGGTCCCGGAGGAAACATGCGGAAGTCCGTCGCCGTGCTCGCGTCGCTGATGATGGCGGGTTGCGCCACGATCATGCAGGGGAGCAAGCAGCAGGTCGGCATCAGCAGCACGCCGAGCGGCGCCACCATCTTCGTCGACAGCCAGCAGGTGGGCACCACGCCGGCCACCGTGCCGCTGGCCCGCAAGCGCAGCCACACCGTGCGCCTGGAGCTGGCCGGCTACCAGCCGTACGAGATCGCGCTCAGCCGCAAGACCAGCGGCTGGGTGTGGGGGAACCTGGTGTTCGGCGGCCTTCCCGGGCTGGCGGTGGACGCCATCACCGGCGGGCTGTACAAGCTGACGCCCGAGGACGTGCAGGGCACGCTGGCCACCCGCACGGCCATGAACGACGTGATGACGGTGCGCGTGGTGCTCTCGGCCGACCCGTCGTGGGAGAAGATCGGCCAGCTCGCCCGCCGCTGATCTCTGCGGAGGCTGACATCGAAGGCGGGGGACGGCATCGGAGCCGTCCCCCGCTCTCTTTTTTTCTCACGCAGAGTTAGCAGAGTCAGCAGTTTGAACTGCAGTTTTCTGCTGACCCTGCTGACTCTGCGTGAGACCTTCTGTTTTCCGGATCTCGGAGCGACGGAAGCCGGGGTGGCCGACCGTATGTTTCTTGCATCTTCTTTCCTTCGTCTCCACATCTCGCGACACTCCCCGGCCCCTGTCCCTTGACGCGCCGAACTCCGCGCAGACAGGTTGCGTTCCGATCCCCTCGCGGGGACCCTCCGACCCCTTCTTCCCCCAGCAGGAGGTGCACATGGCGTCAGCGCCCAGTTTCACAACCGACCGCATCCGCAACGTGGTGGTGGTGGGCCACGGCGGCAGCGGCAAGACCACGCTGATCGACGCCTGCTGCCACACCTCGGGCGCCTCGCGCCGCCACGGCTCCAGCGCCGAGGGCACCGCGCTGACCATGTTCACCCCCGAGGAGGTGGCGCACGGCATCTCCATGAACGTCTCGGTGGCCTATGCCACCTGGGGCGACGCCAAGATCAACCTGATCGACACCCCCGGGTACCTGGACTTCCTGGGCGAGACCAAGGCGGGGATCCGCGTGGCCGACGGCGCGCTCGTCTGCCTCAGCGGCCCCAGCGGGGTGGAGGTGGGAACGGAGCGCGTGTGGGAGCTGGTGCAGGAGCGCCACCTCCCCGCGATGTTCTTCGTGACCATGATGGACCGCCAGAACGCCGACTTCGAGACGGTCTACCAGGACGTGAAGGACCACCTCACGCCCAAGGTCATCCCCGTGGAGGTGCCGATCGGCGCGGGCGAGGACTTCAAGGGGATCGTGAACCTGTTCTCCGACAAGGCCTACTTCTTCAAGGGCGACGGGAGCAGCGACGACTACGACGAGCGCGACATCCCCGCGGAGATGAAGGACACCGTCGAGCGCTTCTACAACGAGCTGATCGAGACCATCGCCGCCACCGACGACACCCTGCTGGAGCACTACCTGGAGGGCGACACCATCACCCGCGAGGAGGCGATCCACGCCCTGAAGCAGGCCATGCTCCGCGGCGAGCTGTTCCCGCTGCTGTGCGGCGTGCCCACGGCGGAATGGGGGACGAGGACGCTGCTGCAGCGGCTGGTGGAGCTGATGCCCAGCCCGCAGGAGCGCCCGGCCGAAGAGGCGCAGGGGCGCACGGGGAACGTGATCGAGCTGCGCAACCTGAACAGCGACCCCTTCGCCGCGCTGGTGTTCAAGACCACCAGCGAGCCGCACGTGGGCGAGCTGTCGTTCTTCCGCATCTACGGCGGGAGCGTGAAGAACGGCGCCGAGGTGCTGAACGCGGCGCGCGACAAGCCCGAGAAGCTGGCCCACCTCTCCATCGCGCAGGGGAAGGAGCGGGTGGAGGTGGACGAGCTGCGCGCCGGCGACATCGGCGTGGTCGCCAAGCTGCGCGACACGCACACCAACGACACGCTGAGCGCGCCGAACCACCCGCTCGTCCTCACCGGCGTCGACTTCCCCGAGCCCGACATCGCGGTGGCGCTGGAGACGGTGAACCGCGGCGACGAGGACAAGCTGGGGGTGGGGCTGCACAAGCTGCACGAGGAGGACCCCTGCTTCGCCAGCGAGTACAACCCCGAGCTGGGGCAGACCATAGCGCGCGGGCTGGGCGAGCTGCACCTGGAGGTGCAGATCGAGCGATTGAAGCGGAAGAACGGGGTGGACGTGGTGATCAAGGCGCCGCGCATCCCCTACCGCGAGACGATCCGTTCGGCGGCCGAGGGGCACGGGCGGCACAAGAAGCAGACCGGCGGCCGCGGCCAGTTCGGCGACGCGCACGTGCGGCTGAAGCCGCTCCCGCGCGGCGGCGGCTACAAGTTCACCGACTCCATCGTGGGCGGGGTGATCCCCGGCAAGTACATCCCCGCGGTGGACAAGGGGGTGCAGGAGGCGGCGGCGCGCGGCTTCCTGGCCGGGTTCCCGGTGGTGGACTTCGAGGCCGAGGTGTACTTCGGCAGCTACCACTCGGTGGACAGCAGCGAGCAGGCGTTCAAGATGGCGGGGATCCTGGCCTTCCAGGCGGCGGCCGAGAAGGCGCAGCCGGCCATCCTGGAGCCGATCATGGAGGTGGAGGTGTTCTGCCCCGACGAGTTCGTGGGCGACGTGATCGGCGACCTGAACCAGCGCCGGGGGCAGATCCTGGGGATGGAGCCGGCGGGGCGCAGCCAGAAGGTGCGCGCGCTGGTGCCGCAGTCGGAGCTGTACAAGTACAGCACCACGCTGCGCTCGCTGACGCAGGGGCGGGCCACGCACACGCGCCGCTTCCACAGCTACCAGGAGGTCCCCGCGCACGAGGTGCCCAAGCTCGTGGAGGCCGTGAAGAAGGAGCGCGAGGAGCTGGCCGCGGCGAAGTAGTGGGCTGAGTACCGCGGCAGGGAGAGCATCCCCAGGCTGAATTGCCGCGACGGACCTCGGCGAGGCCCTCACCCGAAAAATGGAGCAGGCGAGACGGTACTGCTGTCTCGCCTGCTCCGTTTTTCGACCTCTCCCAAAACCGACTGGGAGAGGTGACTGCAAACGAAAGGGCCGCTCGTCCTCCGGTGTGAATTGACCGGCTGAAAACGCTTGCTCTCCACCTCTTCCGGTGCCTAGATTTCACCCGCATCGAAACGGCGTCACCTCCTGAGGCAGCACGCTTCCACGGCGAGCCGGGGCGTGTTGCCGGTGGATGCGCGTGGCGATGCGTTTTGGTCCAAAAGAATCTCCATCCCACCGCGACTCCCGGAACCGACCCAGGAGCACGACCATGGCACCCCGAGCCTCCGGCCGCGGCGCTCGCTCGCTCGCCGTCCTGGCCGCCTGCGCGGCCGCGCTCATGACCGCGCCCGCGCCGCTTTCCGCCCAGCAGACCCTGACCCCCGCCATGCAGCAGGCCGTCTCGGCGCTCACGCGCGCGCTCCAGCAGAAGAACTTCGAGGTGCTGGCCCCGTACCTGGACGACGGCTTTCGCGTGAGCGGGATGACGGGTCCGTTCGCGAGGCAGCTCCTGGCGCAAGTGGTGGCGGGCGGACGCCGCGCGCCCACCGCGGTGCACGTGGAATCTTCGCGGGCCGAGGGCGGGCTGGTGCGGGTGGACGCCCGGTTCGCGTATCCCGAGGGCGAGCGGCCGATGGAGCTGGTGCTGACCGCGGCCGGCAAGTTCGTGGAGATCCCCCTGGTGCAGGTGCAGATGACCGGCGGCGCGCCCCCGGGCGGCGGCTCGGGCGAAGAGCCGGTGCACGTGGTGATGGGTGGCGCGCCTCCCCCCGGCGTCGTGCGCATGCCGGCGGGCACGGCGCCCGTGCAGCCGGGGACGGCTCCCGCGCCGGCGGACGGTGACCGTTCCGTCACCAACCCCGCGCTGCGCGACGAGCTGCTGCGGATGATGGAGGAAGACCAGCGGGTGCGCTCGGCGCTGACGACCGGCGGGACGCCGCCGAGCCCGGGCTCGCCCGCGGTGCGCGGGATGCTGCACGCCGACAGCATCCACACGGGGCGGCTGCGGGAGATCGTCGAGCGGCACGGGTGGCCGGGAAGCACGATGGTGGGTGAGGACGGCGCCGAAGCCGCGTGGACCATCCTCCAGCACTCCGATCAGGAGACGCAGGAGCGCTATCTTCCGCTGGTGCGCCAGGCGGTGGAGCGGCACGAGCTGGGCGCCGACATGCTGGCGATGCTGGAAGACCGCGTGCGGATGCGCCGCGGCGAGAAGCAGCTCTACGGCACGCAGCTCCGGCGCGACCCCGCCACCGGCCGCGCCCAGTTGTGGCCGGTGGAAGACGAGGCGAACGTGGACCGGCGCCGTGCCGCGGTGGGCCTTCCGCCGCTGGCCATGTACCTGTCGAACTTCGGGATCCAGTACACGCCGCCCGCCCCGTCCCCCCGCCCCTGACCACGCCGGACGCATCGACGAATCGAGGGCCGCCTCCCCATCGGAAGGCGGCCCTCGATCCGTAGTGATCGTGGAAGGTGTGCGCATCACCGCGATCGCACCCATCCCCATCGACCGAGTGGTTGTCCCAA
Source organism: Longimicrobium sp. (assembly GCA_036377595.1). Classification (NCBI taxonomy): domain Bacteria; kingdom Pseudomonadati; phylum Gemmatimonadota; class Longimicrobiia; order Longimicrobiales; family Longimicrobiaceae; genus Longimicrobium; species Longimicrobium sp. The sequence goes on from DASUYB010000017.1 coordinate 17,552, forward strand.
TTCTGCGGATTCAGTGTGCATTCCGGCATCCGCAAAAGAATGAATCACACGGAGGAAACGGAGGAACGGAGGAACTGAACGTGGTCGTAGTTCCTCCGTTACCTCCGTTCCCTCCGTGTGAGATTCCTCAGTTCAGGAACATGGGACTGCCCGGGATATCCTGAGAAACGGTCTTATCTCGGCGACCACGTCGTGATCGCACTCAGCACTCAGCACGCTCACCCTCCCCCGCCGGCCGCCCGCACCTTGTTGACCAGCCGCGCCAGCAGGCTCATGTCCTGGGTGACCACGTCCATGTCGCCGCGCATCTCCTGGTGGAAATCCAGGCGGCGGCCATAGCTGGTCACCAGCCCCTTCGGCAGGCTGACCTCCACCTGGTAGGTCACCGAGCCGGGGTCGTTGGCGTCGGCCTGGAAGCCGAGCTGCGACACCCGCACCACCCGCCCGTCCACCGTGCCGTATTCGCGGTACGGATAGCTCTCCATGCGGATGATCACCCGCTGGCCGGGCTTCACCTTTCCCGCGCCCGCGCCGGAGAGCGTGGCCCGCCCCACCAGCCCCGACGCGGACGACACCACCGCCACCAGCGGCTCGGCCGCGCCCACGAACTGGTTCTCGTGTAGCTCGCGGAAGAAGGAGACGGTGCCGTCGGAGGGCGCGCGCAGCACGTTCTCCTGCTCCCACTGGGTGATGGCGGCGCGCATGGCGTGGTGCGCGTTGCGCAGCGCCACCAGCCCGCGCTGGCCCTCGTCGGAGCGGCGCTGCTCCAGGTCCAGCAGCGCCGACCGCTGCGCGGAAAGCTGCACCTCGTTGTTGGCCAGCGTGGACCGCCCGTTCTCCACCGCGTAGCGCTTCTGCAGGTAGTCTTCGTCCGACCTGTCCTGGTCCGTGGCGGCGGTCAGCCCGCGCTCCACCATCACCCGGGTGCGGTCGCGCGCGCGCTCGGCCACGGCGAGCTGCTGCTCGAGCAGCGCCTGCTGCGCCTGCAGCCGGTCGTGCATCACCTGCAGGTCGGCCACCTGCTGCCGCGCGGTGGCCAGCTTCTGCGTGTAGAACAGCTCGTCGCGCGCCAGGCGGAAATCGGCGTACGCCTGCTGCAGCGCCGAGAAGGCGGACTGCAGCGTGCCCAGCGTGAGCGGGCGCGGGAAGGACAGGTCGGGAAGCGGCCCCGCGCGCTGCAGCGCGGGCTCCAGCCGGTCCAGCGCGGCGGACACGGCCTGCACGTCGGCGTAGTCCGCCGGGTTCTTCAGCAGCACGAGCGGCGCGCCCCCGCGCACCTTCGCCCCGTCCACGGCCAGCACGCGCGCCACCTCGCCCCCGTTGCGCGCCACCAGCCGCACCGGCGGCGTGGGCGTGGTGACGGAGATGCGGCCGTTGACCACGTCGGGCCAGGCGATGTAGGCGCCGATGGCCAGCAGCAGGCAGACGGTGCCGAACACGGCCGTGATCCCCCAGCGCACCAGCCCGCCGGGCATGCTGCTCAGGATCTCGTCGATCTCCTCGCTGCGGATCTCCACGTTGGCCGCGTCGCTCCGCCCCAGGTCGTCCTCGCCCTCCGGCGCGGAGATGGCGGCCGCCGCGACGAGATCCGCGATGTCCACCGGCGTCGCGGCCGTCTCCGCCGCCCGGACGGGAGATGCCGGGATCACTGGGACGGGAGAGGGCGGGATCGGCTGGACGGGAGACGGCGCGGCGGCCGGCGCCTCCGCGCGCGCCGGCGCGGGGACGGCCTCCGGCGGCGGGGCGATGGGAGACGCGGGAGCCGGCTCCGGCGCGGGGGAGGCGACGGCGGCCAGCGGCTCCAGCACCGGCGCGGGCGCGGCGGGATCGGCCGGGCGCGCGGCGGCCGCCACCCCGGGCGTGGGGCGCGAGGAGACGCGCAGCGGGCCGTCGGGATTCACGAACACCTGGCGCCCCCCCTCGGAGTGCACCATGCGCGCGCCGGGCGCCAGCGGCGGCGGGCCGCTGGAGCGCGTCATCGACCCCCCCGGCGCGGGCGGGGCGTCTTCCGACGACAGCGTGTCCAGCGCCGACGCGTCGACCGCCGGCTCCTCCGCGTCGCCCTCGTCGGGGGGAAGCTCCACCCGCTCGCCGGTGGCGGTGAACATGAACGGCCGCGTCTGCACCATCACGCGGCGCGTGGCACGCGCGCGGGGGGCGGGGCGCGGCGGGGCGCCCGCCGCGGCGCCGTCGGGCGAAGGGACGGCGCCCGGCGCGGGCGCGTCGATCACCGGGTTCTCGTCGGCCATCAGTTCCCCAGCTCGAGCTGGTTCTTCACCAGCGTGTAGTAGCTCCCGCGCAGCGCCGTCAGCTCGTCGTGCGTGCCGCGCTCGATGATCCGGCCCTGGTCCAGCACCACGATCTGGTCGGCGTTCTTCACCGTGCTCAGCCGGTGCGCGATGATCACCACCGTGCGCCCGCGGAAGAACTGCTGCAGGTTGTCGACGATGGCGCGCTCGGTGTTGGCGTCGAGCGCGCTGGTAGCCTCGTCGAAGAAGAGGAAGTCGGGGTTCTTGTACACGGCGCGCGCGATCAGCACGCGCTGCCGCTGCCCCGCGCTCATCCCGATCCCGTCGCGGCCGATCTTGGTGTTGTAGCCCATCGGCAGCGACTCGACGAACGAGTGGATCTCGGCCATCTGCGCCGCGTACAGCAGCCGCCCCCGGTCGATCTCGTCGTCGCCCACGGCGATGTTGTTGGCCACGGTGTCGCTGAACAGGTGGCCGTCCTGCATCACCACCCCGCAGCGCTTGCGCAGCGAGCGGGCCGAAAGGTTCCGCAGGGGCGTGTTCCCCATGTACATCTCGCCCTTCACCGGCTGGTAGAACTTCAGCAGCAGCTTGAGCAGCGTGGTCTTGCCGCTGCCGCTGCTCCCCACGATGGCGGTGACCTTCCCCTGCGGGATGTCGAGGTCCAGGTCGTCCAGCACCAGCTCGCTCAGCGGCCCGCCGTAGTGGAAGCTCACGTTGCGCAGGGAAAAGGCGCGCGTCTCGGGAAGGGCCATGACCTTCTCGTCGGCCACCTCCTCGTCTTCGTGCTCGTGGATCTCGGCCAGGCGGTCCAGCGCGATCTTGGCGTCCTGCGCCGTCTGCGTGAAGCCGATGAGCTGCGCCAGCGGCGAGTTGAGCTGGCCCACGATGAACTGCACCGACAGGAGCATCCCCAGCGTCAGGTCGCCCTCGATCACCAGCTTGGCGGCCAGGAAGGTGAGCGCCACGTTCTTCAGCTCGTTCAGCGCCGCCGCGCCTCCCTCCTGCATCTGCGAAAGCGACAGGCCGCGCAGGTTCACGCGGAAGAGGCGCGCCTGCACCCGCTCCCACCGCCAGCGCCGCTCCTGCTCGGCGTTGGCCAGCTTGATGTCGGGAAGGGCCTGCACCAGCTCGACCAGCGCGTTCTGGTTGGCCGACATCTCGTTGAAGCGCTGGAAGTCGAGCTCGCGCCGGCGCCCCAGGAAGAGCAGCACCCACCCCACGTGCACGATGCTCCCCGCCAGGAAGACGGCGAAGAGGAGCGGGTTGTACACCGCCAGCACCCCGCTGAACACGATCAGGGTGAAGAAGGCGAACACCACGTTCAGCGTGCTGGCGGTCACGAACTGCTGGATGCGCGTGTGGTCCTGGATGCGCTGGAGGATGTCGCCCACGGTGCGCGTGTCGAAGAACGGCACCGGCAGCTTCATCAGCTTGATCAGGAAGTCCGAGATCACCGACACGTACATCCTGGTTCCGATGTGGAAGAGGATGCGGTTGCGTATGAACTCCACCACGGTGCGGCTGAAGAGCAGGGCCAGCTGCGCGATCAGCACCGCGTTCACGAACGACAGGTTCTGCGTGGCGATCCCGTTGTCGACCACCGCCTGGGTCAGGAGGGGGAAGACGAGCTGGAGGAGCGATCCCACGAACATCCCCAGCGCCACCTGCACGAACCAGGGCTCGAAGCCGCGCACGTACGACAGCAGGAACCCCAGCTTGCGCCGGCCCGACAGTGCGTGGTCCTCGCGGGCGAAGAAGTCGGGCGAGGGCTGCAGGAGCAGGACGAACCCCGCGTCGCGCTCGCGGAACCGGGCCGACACGAAGTGGCGGCGGAACTCCTCGGTGCTCACGCTCACCACCCCGCTGTCGGGGTCGGAGATGTCCACCCGGTCGCCGCGCACGCCGTACACCACCACGAAGTGGTTCTGCCGCCAGTGCACGATGGCCGGCAGCGGCGCGTGCTCGAGGAAGTGCTCGGGCGACACCTTGGCCGCGCGCGTGCGGAAGCCGATGCTCTCGGCCGCGTAGGCGATTCCCAGCAGCGACACGCCCTGGCGGTCGATGTAGCTGCGGTCGCGCAGGTACTGCAGCGAGTAGCGGCGGCCGTAGTGCCGGGCCACCATGCGCAGGCAGGTGGGCCCGCAGTCCATGGCGTCGTGCTGGCGGTAGGACGGGAACTGGCGTCGCAGCTTCATGAGGGGGCGGTCGGGGAGACGAAGGCGCCGCGCGCCCGGAAGCACCCGCGCTTCCGGGAGGATGGGCGCCGGGCGTGGTCAGTTCCAGCGGGCGGCGTACGGGTCGTAGCTGCATCCCGACGGCTTCGACAGCCGGTCGGCGGGGTCGCGCACCCAGGCGCGGCAGTCGGTGCACACGTAGCGGAACTCGCAGTCGCGGCACGTTTCCACCTGGTCCTTGGTGATCGCCCACAGCTCGCGGAAGGCGGGGTGCTCCAGCGCCTCGTCGAGCCGGGTGTGGGCCGCGTTGCCGAACGAGCGCGGCAGCGAGGGGCAGTTGCGGATCTCGCCCGCCGCGTCGATCGAGAGCTTGCGGTTCAGGCACGAGTTGAAGCGCGTGGCCTCGGCGAACCCCTCCAGCGACGGGCTGAACCACTCGGGGGCCACCGCGCCGCAGTGCGCGTGCGAGTCGACCCGCTCCTCGCGGTGGAAGATGGGGGTGTCGAGCCCGCCCACCCGCTCGGTGCGCGTCTCCGGCGCGGAGTGCACCGTCACGCCCATCACCCGCTGGTGGCGCAGGCACAGGTCCTCGAGCGCGCGGTCGGTCCACCCCGCGTCGTGGGGGAGCAGGAGCTCCACCGAGCGCAGCCGGCCGCTGGAGGTGTGCGCCAGCACCGCGTCCATCTCGCTCACGGAAACGGGGCGGAAGAAGCGGAGCTGCAGCGCCTGGCACCCCAGCCCGTCGAGCTGGCGCAGGAGCGACCCCCAGTCGTGCCGCGAGCGCTCGTCCACGTCGATGATGGCGTTGGTCACCCGCTCGGGGCGCTCCCACGACAGGTCCAGCGCCGGAAACGCGTCGGGGTCGTCGCACCAGAAGCCGTACTCCTGCTTCACCAGGAAGGCGAAGTACTCGTCGAGCGTGGCGTGCGCCTGCGCGGGAAAGTCGGCGCGGATCTCTTCCAGCGTGTGGTCGGTGTAGTGCTGGAGGATGTCGTACAGCCCGTTGGGGATCAGGTCGTAGCGCTCGCGCTGCAGGTCGCAGATGGTGCTGCGGCGCGCTCCCCTGACGGGAACGCAGCAGGCGAACAGGCGGAACACGCGGCGGCGGCTCACCGGCGGCCTCCCACGCAGCGCGACAGCGGCTTGTAGAAGGGAACGCAGGTGTACGCCCGGGCCCGCGCGGCCGCGCTCGACGCCACGCGCATGGTCACCCCCGAGTAGCCGGCCTGCGACGCCAGCCGGTAGGTGAGCGGCAGCGACACTCCCGCCACCATGTCGGCGGGGAGAGCCTCCAGGAAGGGGCGGTCGAGGTCGGCCTCGTCGGGGGCGTCGTAGTGCCGCGTCTTGACCTCGCCGCTGACCTCGCGCTCCTCCACCGGATAGCGCACGGCGGAGGGAACGCCCGGCGGCGGGGCCAGGGACACCGGCACCGTTCCCGGCGCGGGCGGCGGGGGCGCGGAGGCCTGCGTTGCCGCGGGTGCGGCGGGTGCGGCGGCGGCGGGCGCCGGGGGAGCCTCGAGCATGGACATCAGGCGCTCCGCGCGATCAGGTACTCGGCCACCTTCTTCTCCAGCCTGTAGTTGCAGCGGTGCGACACCATCCCGAACTGCCCGCCCGGGTTCACCTCCAGGAACACGTGCCGGCCGTCGGGGGTGCGGATGAAGTCGATCGAGCCGGTTTCCAGCCGCAGCGCGCGCATGGCCGCGCGCACCCGGCCGGCCACGTCTTCGGGGAGGCGGTAGGGAACCGAGCGGTTGGGGCGCTGCCGCCGGTAGTGGCGGAAGTCCACGGCGGTCTGCTCGTCGGCCTGCGAGAAGATGGCCATCGAGTACATCTCGCCCGCCAGGTAGAAGGTGCGGATCTCGAACTCCTTCTCCACCAGCGCCTGCACCAGCGAGGGAAAGGCCGGCCGCGGGAGCGCGGCCACGTCGTCCTCCCTCACCTCGGCCGTGTACAGCCCGAAGCGGTAGCCGAAGAAGCAGTACATCTCCATCTCGCCCACGCTCTTGGTGATCACGCGCCCGTGCTCGCGGCGGAAGGCCTCGAGCTCGTCGGGGTCGTTGCTCACCAGCGTGGGGGGGATCTCGAGCCCCGCCACGGCGGCGGCGCGCAGCACGTGCAGCTTGCCCACGGCGCCGTCCTGCGGCCGGGTCAGCCAGTGCGCGTCGCCCAGCGCGCCGAACAGCGCGCCGGCCACGGCGCCCAGCTCGCGTCCCAGGTGCGCGTTCATCTGCGCCGCGATGGGCTCCAGCCCGGGGAGGGCGCGCACCGGGGCGCCCTCGCCCGCGCCCCAGCGGCGCAGCCAGACCACGCGCACGTCCTGCTCGGTGAAGTGGCGCCCGTCCACGCACAGGCGGATGCGCGGCCCGGTGCCGCCCACCGCCAGCCGGAACGGCCGCGGCGAGGTGAGGTCGTCACCGTTCAGGCGCACGCAGTCGCCGCCCAGCGCGCGCACCCAGTCGACCACCTCTTCGGTGGTGATCTCCTGATTGGCGTCGCTGAGTACGAGGATCATGGGGCCCACGGGGTGGCGGAGGGTGGCTCGCTGGCCGGCGGACGGGGCCGGCGCGGATCTATGCGCGGGGGTGGAAATGCCCCCGCGTGGCGGTGACCTGCAGGGCTTCCCGGACGAGCCGGCCAGGGTCAGCCGTACGCCAACGCCCGAGAGAGTGTGTTACGGGTGGTTGCTACGGGTACAGCCGGGTGGGTCAGGCTTCCGCGACGGGGGCGGCCTCGACCTCGTAGATCAGGTCGCGAATGCGCTGGTCGGGCGACCAGGTGCCGTCGGACCACAGGATGATCGTGTCGGTATAGCAGTAGCCGATCAGCTCGGCGGCCTGGCCACCGACGACCAGCGACGCTTCCTTCTCGGACAGCGGGGCGAACATGTTGTCGCTCAGCGATTCGAGCTGCATGGTGCCTCCTAACGGAGTGGGATGGGTGGGGCGCGGCGTGCACCCGAGAGCCCTGCAGGTGTGTTTCTGGGGTCACCATGGCAGAATATGTGCGGCCTATCATCTGCGGTCAACAAAAAAATTCTCGCCACCCCTATCTCCTTGCAGGAGCCGCAAATCCAGGAATCACACAGAGTTTCGTTACATTCGGACAGGCCGGGACGACGCAGAGGGAGCGGGTTGGAGGAGTCCGCCCGTCGATCATTTGGGAGCAAATGTATTGAATTACAGTCGTGAAAAGAACGAACAAAATGTCTGATGTCACCAGATGGATGGTGACGGATCAAAGGGGACAGGCCGCCGGATCGGCAGGGCGGGGATCGCGTCGCCCGGATCTCCCGGCGGCGACGGCGGAGAACGCGAGCGGCGCCGTCAATCGCGGCGGAGGGCGCTCAGCAGCTCGTCCATGGCGATGGAGCAGCCGCGGGCCTCGGCGCCCTGCGCGCGGCCGAGGACGCGGAAGCCGCGCGGCGTGGTGAAGCCCAGGTCCGCCGTCTGGATCGCCATCACCGAGTGGAGGTTGGCCAGGTCCCAGTGGCGAAGCACGCCGATCTCGCCGTGGGGGAGAAGGCGCAGCGTCTCGGGGTCGGCGGCGCGGGTGCGCACCCAGGCGGGGCCGGCGTGCAGGCGCCCGGCGGGTGGCGATGCGCTGCCGGCGGTGCCGTCGTAGAACTGCGAGCTCATCTCCGTCATCCCGTACTCGTTCACGCACCACGCGGGGGCGATGCCGAGGCGGTCGTGGAGGGCGGCGTACAGCTCCTCGCGGGTGACCTCGCGCGAGCGGCCCTTGAAGCCGCCGGTGTCCATCACCCGCGAGCCTTCGGGGAGACGGTAGCGCTCGCCGGACGCGGCCAGCTCGTCGAGCCAGTGCACGAACGCGAACGCCGTCCCGGGGATGCAGACGGGCGCGCCGGCGGCCTCGGCGGCGCGGAGGGCGTCGCGCAGGCGGGCGGAGGCGATACCGCCGTCGGGGGTGACGAACCAGCCGCTCCCTTCCGCGGCCAGATCGCCCATCACCTCGCCGACCATGTGCGAGAGCGACGAGTCCGGCAGGTCCGCGGGGGAGGGGACGAGCGAGAGGATGCGCGGGCGGGCGCCGTCCGGCAGCAGGTGCGCGGTGAAGCCGGCGCGCAGGGCCGCGTCGTACAGCCGGAGATCGGGGAAGTAGTGCGTCCCCCGGCGCTCGCGCCCCTGCGTGGTGCCGCTGGTGCGGAACACGGCGGCGGCGCTCGATGGATCGCCGCAGACGAGGGCGGCCGCCTTGAACGCGTCCGTCGGCACGGCGGGGACGTCGGCCCAGTCGCGCACCGTCTCGGGCGTGGCGCCGCGGCGGTCGCAGAAGGCGCGGTACGGGGCGTTGCAGGCGTACTGGTGCGCGAACACCGCCCGCGCGAGCGCGCCGAACTCCGCGTCGTCCAGCGGCGCGTGCGCCCCGCGGGCGATGACGCCCAGCAGGCGTCCGGTGAGCTCGGCGGCGGAGTCGGTCAAGGCGGCGGACGGTGATCGGTTGTGATGGGGCGGTTGAAACCGCGGCAACAACCACACGAAGTCCGCCTTCGCGGACTACAGGGCGCGGCGCGGACGAGGATTCCGCGCGCGCGGCCGGCTCCTCGGATCGCCGTCTTCTACCACCCTTCGCGCTCGGCCAGACGCGTGATGTGGGCCACGTGGTGGCGGCCGTGCCAGGCGTACATCCCCAGCGCATCCTCCAAGGTCATCTCACCCCATTCCGGATGGCGGAAGGTGCGCTTCCACTGCCCCTTGTCGAGCGCGCGCAGGAGGTGCACCCAGCGCTCGTGCAGCTTCTCCAGCAGCACCAGCGACACCTCGATCGGCAGCCGCGCGTCGGGGAGCCTGGCCCACTCGGCTTCCTCGTACGTCTTGATCATCGGCACGTCTTCCGTCAGCCCCAGCTTCATGCGCGTGTAGGCGTTCATGTGGCTGTCGGGGACGTGGTGCACCACCTGCCGCACCGTCCACCCGCCGTCGCGGTACGGCGTGTCGAGCTGCGCGTCGCTGAGACTGGTGACGGCGGCGCGCAGGCGGGCGGGGGCGTCGGCGACCTGCGCCACCCACTCGTCGCGCTGCTCGCGGGTGATCGGCTGGCCGGGCGTGTACTTGCCGACCGGGTAGCGCAGGTCGTCGTTCATCGCAGTCGCTCCGTCGCGTGGGTGGTCCGCCATCGCCGCGGCGACAACGTACGGAGCGGCGGAACCCCGCGCGAGGCGGATTCCGGACCATCCGCGACGCGGCGGGTGGGCCAAGATCACCCTCCCGAAGCGTGGCGATGGTGCGAAACAAATCCGCCCGGCACGATCGCGCCAGGCGGACGGAATCGATTCTGCGTCCCAAGCCGCGGGGGGAGCCTAGCCTCCGAGCGCTTCTCCCGCCAAGTCCCAGACTGCCGTCGCCCGCGGACCTGTGATCGTCTCACCCGCGGCGGGAACGGGCCGCGGACCGGTGCGCCGGCCGCGCCGCGAGCCGCACCGGTCTGCCGCTGCCAGTTGCGTCACCTCCGGGGACGCCGCCAGCAGCACCATGCAGCGCACCGTGGCCTGCGTCCGCTCGCCCGCGCCGACGGAGGCCGCGTTCTGCACGCCGGCGCTTCTTTCGCGGAGTCGGCGAAGCTGGTCCCGGTTGAGGCTGCGCGGCGCCCTCACGGTCACCTGTACGCCGTGCTCCAGCACGTTCCGCAGATCGCGCTTGTTGATCTTGATCACCGGGCCGGCGCCGTTCCTCCGTTCGAAGATCAGGTACCACGCCTGATCGCTTGGCCTGCCGTGGCGGACCTGCAGCGAACGGTTGCTGAACCTGATGCCGGACTTCAGGGTGGCCCCGTCCAGCTCCTCCGGGTCCGCCATCCACGTCTCCAGCACCACGCAGCCGTCGGGCCCTGCGGGAAGGCGCAGGATCTCGTCGTAGCTGCCCTGCACCATCCTGATCCGGATGGCCTCAGCGCCTCCCGCCTGGCGCAGCATGGCCGGGTTCACGTCGAGGAGCAGATCCTCTCCCGTCTCCACCTGGAGCGTGCGCGGCACGTCGAGGTTCGCGATCTGGATGGTCTGGCCCGGCAACCCGGGGGCGAGCACGGCGGCCGCAAGGATGCCGGAGATCAAGGCAGAGCAGCGCATCTTTCCACCTCCCACGCGAACGTGAATCTTCCCTGCAACCGTCATGGAACCGCCTGGCCGACGCCGCGGCGTATCTCGTCCAGGCGATACGACAGGAGATCCTCCAGCACGTCGCCCGAGCCGTTAATCTGGATCATCCGCACCCGGTCATCCGGAATCACCCAGATCCGATGGTCCTTCTGAACGTACATCGACAGTTGGGCGCCCTCACCGAGCAGGAGCCCGGAAACCCACTCGGCACTGTCGCCGCGCGCGATCTCCACTCTGACCCGTTGCACCCGGATGGAGCGGGCGGTCTTGGCGTACTGGTATGGTCCGGTGGCGAAGTCGACCGCCAGCAGCACCACGGTGCCGATGGCGATCCCCCGCCAGACGCCCGTGAGCGAGCTGTTCTGTGCGTTCAGCCAGAGCATGATCCCCAAGGCTGCCACCACGCCCGCGACGGTGAAGACGGAGTTCAGGACGAAGAGGGCCCGCAGGCGATCGGCGTATCGGGCGCTGCGCTTCGTGCACCGGACCTGCATGTCCTCTTCGATGCGATCCGCGATTTCCGGAGGCGCCGGCAGGCCGCTCATGCGCGAGCAGAGGTTGCTCGTGCGGTTGTCCTCGGCGATGCGCTGGATCGGCATTCCGGCGGCCAGCACGCTGTTGGCGCCCAGGTTCACCAGCATGTCGCTGACGAAGAAGGTGGGAACGTCGAGCAGGAAGAACTGCAGGAGGGTGATGGATGCCAGTGCGACCAGGAGCGTCCGAGGCCGCCGCAGCCGCTGGGGGAACTTCCAGGAGAGGAGGATCACGGCCGCGACGATCGCCAGCGTCGCCACGCCGTGCCAGGTCGCCGCGCCGATCCATTGCAGCGTGACACTCAGGATGGCGTACAGGAACTCGCCGGCCAGGCCGACCAGATTCTGCGCGCCCTCGCTGCCGCCCAAGCGGTAGCCGAGAAAGTCTTCGGACGACTTGCGCAGGACGAACCCAAGCGTGAGGAGGATGCCGGTCAGCCCAGCCGACCCCAGCAGCCACTTGGAGGCTTCCTTGAAGTTCATTGTCGGACCCGCCCAGCCAGCTCATGAAATGACCCACCCATGCTGCTGTGCAGTGTAGGCGGGTCTCCGCGGAAGCACAACCAAACATTCTGCGCGCGCGAAGAGTCGCCGGCGCGACACGGAAAGGGAGAAGGCGAGACCGCGCGGCAGCCTCGCCTGCTCCATGTTTTTCGCCGTCTGCCCGGCCTTGGAACGATCAGCGCTTGTAGTTCGCGAGCAGCACGCCCAGGTTCTGCTGGATGCCGCGGGCGCCGGAGGTGTTCTTCCCGTTGTAGATCATCGAGAACACCACCAGCTCGCCGCCGGCCGTCTTCACGAAGCCGGAGAGCGAGCGCACGCCGCGGATGTAGCCGGTCTTGGCGTGCAGGTTCCCCGCCGCGGGGGTGCCCACGAACAGGCGGTTCAGCGTGCCGTCGGGCTGCCCCGCCACGGGAAGCGACTCGTGGAAGAGCTTCGACCAGCGCTGCTGGTGCGCCCAGCTCATCGCGGACACGAGGGCGTACGCGCTGGTCCGGTTGTCGGCGGAGAGGCCGGAGCCGTCGGCCTGGAAGAGCTGCCCGTACGGCACGCCCGCGCGGTCGTGGTAGAAGTGCGCCGACGCCGGGCCGCCCTTCTCGTAGCTCCCCTGTCCGGTCGCCTTCGCCACCGCCGCCTTCCAGAAGTGCTCGGCGAAGAAGTTGTCGGAGTGGCGGTTGGCCTGGGGGATCATCTCGCCCAGGGTGATGGAGTAGTGGCGGTGCATCAGCTTCGCGCCGTCGGGCGTCTTCCCCAGCCGCACGGGGCCGGCCACGGTGATCCCCGCCTCCTGCAGCGCCTCGCGCAGCGCCGCGGGGGCCAGCAGCGCCGGCTCGTTGGCGCCCACGCCGTAGCGGTTCCCCCGCCCCGCCGCCGCGCCGCGCACGATGATGGTGTCGTTGTCGGGCTTGCGCGCGGCCATCGCCCGGCCGCTGCGCTGCGTCCAGACCACGGGGATCTCCGTCATCTGCGGGGTGGTGCGGACGGCGCCGTTCTCGATCTGCACCCACAGCATGTTGCGGTTGAACGGCAGCCCGCTGACCGTCGGCGCGTACTGGGCGGCGCCGTTGCCGGTGTCCTGCGGCCAGTTGCTCCCGTGGTGCTTGCCGTCGTCGATGGTGGCGTCCGCGACGATCCCGCCCTCGATGCGGGTGATCCCCTTCTGCCGGAGCGCCTGGGCCATGATCCGCGGCGTCTTCATCACGTCGCGGTCGTACTCGGGATAGCCGAACGCGGGGTCGCCCGAGCCCCGCAGCACCAGGTCGCCGCGCAGCACGCCGCCCTCCACCGGCCCCGCGGCGAGCAGGTCGGTGGGGAAGCGGTAGCGCGAGCCGAGCATCTCCAGCGCCCAGATGGTGCTGAACACCTTGTTGTTCGACGCGGGGATGCGGGCCTGGTCGGCGTTGATGGCGAAGAGCGTCTGCTGCCGGTCGACGGAGTACGCCATCAGCGTCCACCCCTCGCCGCTGCCCACGATGGCCTGCGCCTGCGCCTGCAGCGGCCCGTCGGTGGCCGTGGCCGCGTCGGGCGGGATGGCGCGGAAGCGGTTGGCGGGCGCCGTGGCGGCCTCGGCCTCGGCGGCGCGCATGCGGGCCGCGTCGGAGATGGCGCTGGCGCGGGTGCCGTAGACGGCCACCCCGCCCCCCGCCAGGGCGAGGACCAGGGCGCCGGCCGTCAGGGTGGTACCGCTGGACTTCATCGGGGCGTCTCCAGGGTCGGGTTCGGGTGGTTCAGGCCACGGCGGGCCGCGGCTCCGCCACCGTCGCGGCGGGGGGCGCGGGTGCCGGGGCGGGCGCCGGCGCGGCGGCCAGCGTCACGTCGCTCGCGGCGGCGGCCGGCTCGGCCGGGGCGCGGGCCTCCTGCAGCTCCTCGAGGATCAGCTGCTGCAGCCGGAACGACGAGCGGGTGTTCTCCTCCACGTCGATCAGCAGCTCGAAGAGCCCCGCCGCGGCGAAGAGGACCACGGTGATGACCACGGCGCCCACCATCAGCGCCGTGCTCTGCGAGGCGCTGGCCCTGCCGTCGCCCAGGCCGGAGAAGAACACCAGCCCGCCGATCAGCAGCACGATCACGCCCAGGAAGCGCATCACGCCCAGCAGCACGCGGAAGCTGCCGTAGCGCTGCTCCACGCCGGCCAGGCGCCGGGGCGCGCGCCGCTCCTTGAGCAACGCCTTGCAGTTGGGGCACCGCTCCACCGTGGGGTCTTCCACGGTGGTGCCGCACTGGGTGCACTGTACGGGTGTGCTGAACAAGTGAAGGGACATCGCGGCCCGCCGGGTTCTCGGTGACACAGGGTGCAGGACACCCATCACCGGAGCAACGCGCGTGCCACGGAAACGGTTGCGGTTTGAGCAGTTACGCTGTCGTGAAGAAGGTGTGTCCAAGCCTTGTGGGAAGCGGTCCGGCCAAATCACGCTCCACACCGGAGATCACAAGAAATCTCTCGCAGAGGACACAGAGATCACGGAGGACTGGAGATCGGTTCTCCGTGTCCTCCGTGACCTCTGTGAGAGCCATTCCGTTCAATCCTCCCAGTCGCACCAGCGGACGAGCGCGCGCAGCGGCGGGCGGCCGTCGTGATGCCACCACGGCGGCGGCCACGCCATCTTCCCGACCGGCGCGATGCGGCTCGCCCCCAGCCGCGCGAGCGCGTCCGCCAGCGCCGCTGCGGCGTCGGGGGAGGCGGTGACGCCGACGGTCTGCAGCACCTCCGCATATTCCCGCACCAGTGCGGGGATCTCCGCCAGCGCGGGGACGGGCTTCACGCGCACGACGCGGTTCAGGCACGAGGCCTCGAACACCGGGTCGGGATCGTAGATCACTGTCCACGCCGTCCCCTCGGCCGACGCGTGGAGATCGGCGTCGGACGCGAACTCGGTCTGGCCGCGCAGCTGGCGGATGGCGGACGCCTCGCCGGGAGACAGCCGGCCGCGCGGGAGATCGCGCTCCACCGTCTCCATCTCCCGCGCCAGCATCTCCGCCCACTCGCGGGGGGAGACGTCGCCGCCCTCCTCGGCGTAGAAGACGTGCGGAGAGACGCATCCCTGCTGGTCGAACGTCGACGCGTCCAGCGCGGCGGCGCTCGCGGTCTCCCACGTCAGCCGGTCGCGGCCAATCGCCCCGAAGGAGAGCTTGGGGCCGTACGCCAGGAAGCGCGCGCCCGCCGGGGTCTTCGCGTGCACGGCGGCGACGGCCTCGCGCCCGCCGTAGACGATCACCGCGTCGGCGTGCTCCAGCGCGGCGCGCTCCATCTCCTCGTCGCCGCCGTGCCAGTAGGTGACGGCGAGGCAGGCGCCCAGCGCCGCGTCCTCCTCCGCCACCGCGCGGGCGAAGAGCGCGGGGAGGAGCGGCTCGCCGACGGCCGTCTTCCCCAGCGTGGCCGCCTTCACCAGCAGCGAGCGGACGATGGAGGTGACGGCCACGCCCGGCACGTTGCCGCTGAACACGTGCGCCGCCAGCCGCGGCCCCATCGCCATCACCCGTCCATGCCCGCGCGGCGCGGGGCGGAAGCCGTCCAGCACGCGCGGATCGCCCAGCTCGGTGCGCAGCAGCTCGCGCAGCTGCCCGGCGCGCCAGTCCGCCGCCATCCGGTCCAGCACCACCCGCACCATCTCGGGCGAGTAGTGGGTGATGGCCGGCAGCGCGCGCTCCGCCGTCCGCCGCAGCTCGTCCGCGGGGTCCAGCAGCCGCGCCGCCACCCGGTCGACCACCGCCACGATCTCCGCGACGGGCCGCCGCGCCAGCGTCTCGTCGCGCGCCTGGGCGAGCGCCTTCACCTGCTCGCGCAGCAGCGCGGGGGTCAGGCGCGGCACGCGGATCTCGAATGCGTCCTTTCCGCGCCCGTACGGCCACGTGGTCGTCGGAAAACGCGAAAGGGCAGGGAGATGGAATGCGTCGAGGCTCACGGACCGCGCGTGCTGGAGATCAGGGTGACGGAACCGCCCGAAGATACCATCCGCCGCGGCCGAACGCAGGACGGCGCCGGGGCGATCCATCTCCCGACGCCGTCCTTGTCATCGTCCGATGCGGTCCCCGTCAGCGGCGGCGGCGGTTGCGGCGTCCGGAGGACTGCGGCTTCGGCGGCGGGGTGGCGCCGGTGGCCCGGGCGGAGCGGTGCCGCGCGCGCTCGAGGGCCAAGTACGCCACCGTGTCCCACGCGTTGTGGATGCCGATGAAGAGCAGCAGCAGCTCCACCCCGCCGGCCACGAACAGCGCGCGGGCGAGATCGCTCTCCAGCAGGGCGGCGGCCGCCACCAGCCCGCCGTAGGCGACCAGCGGGAGGACGATGTGCCAGGCCCAGTCCTCCAGCACCGGCTTGTAGGCCGTCTGCCGCCGCGCGCGCAGCAGGGTGACGGCGCCGTACACCAGCCCCCCGCCGCCCGCCAGCAGCAGCGCGATGCGCAGCGGCCCCAGTTCCCGCCACGGCGCCGCCACCAGCGAGGCCAGCATCAGCGCGGCGGCGAAGTGTACCACCGTGGGCGTGCCGAAGGCGGTGAGCGAGTCGCCGTTGACGTCGACGTGGTCGTCGCTCGACGGATCGTCGTTGATGAGCGTGACGACCACGAACTGCAGCCCCGTCAGCGCCGCGGCCGCCGCGCCGGTGATCAGGTAGAACGCCTCCCATGCGCCCAGTGCCGCCCCCACCTCGTTTTCCACCGTCCCACCTCCTCCCGGCCGGAGTCGCGTCGTCCATCCCCCCGACAAGCTAAGAACCCGCGCAATAGCGCCGAATGCGCCGGAGACTTCGTCCGTTGGTGCATTCGGGAAAATCAAAAAGAAGAATCACACGGAGGAAACGGAGGGAACGGAGGAAGATCGCGCGTGCGATGAGCCCCTCCGTTTCCTCCGTTCCCTCCGTGTGAGACTCTCTACAGGAAGTCCCAGAAGCTTGGGTTCGCCTCGATGATCAGCTCCCAGCGGCCGCCGCTGCTCAGCCCGCGCATGACGTCTACGCGGAGGATGTCGTAGAAGATGCCCACCCCCGCGCCGGCGCTGAAGATCGGATGGTCGAGCGTGGTCGCGCCGAGGCACGCGGGGCACGCGCCGCCCCAGTTGAAGAGCGCGTCGCGGCCCGGACCGCCGACGTCGGCCCACCCGGCCGCGCCCAGCAGCCGCCCGCGGATCCACGGCGACCACAGGTCCGCCGCGGCGGTCGTGCGCAGCGTGGCGAAGCGGTCGCCGCCGTACGCGCGGAAGGCGTAGCCCGGCACCGTCCCCCGCCCGCCGATCAGGTACAGCGCCTGCCGCGGCAGCGTCCCCGCCGCGGCGCCGGCGCTGAGGTCGGCGTCCAGCCGCGCGGCGCCCGGGCGCCAGCGGCGGGAGAGGGAGAGATCCAGCCGCGGGCGGACGAAGTCGAACCCGTCGCCGCTGGCCAGGTGGCCGCCGTCCGCGCCGAGCGTCAATCCCCATCCCAGCGCCTTCCCCGACGGCGAGCGGCGGGAGACGGAGAGCGCGCCGCCGTACATCACCCCCTCGTCGATGGGCGAGACGGAGCGGAAGTCGCCCGCCGCGCTCACGTCCGTCTCCAGCGATGCGCTCTCGTGATCCTCCACTCGCGCGGTCAGCGTCCCTGTCCACCCGGGGAACACGCGGCGCTGGAGGGAGAGCGAGCCGCCGCTGGCGTAGTACAGGTCGGTGAAATCCCGCCCCGCCAGCGCGGACGAGAGGGAGTTCATCGCCCCGGAGATCACCGGGCCCACGCCCACGTCGCGCGGGCGGTTGAGGTACGCGGCGCCGTCCAGCCGGAAGCGCGGCTTGGTCAGCGTCACCTCCGCCGCGCCGAGCGGGTGCATCGGCCCGAACGCCCAGCCGCCGTACAGGTTCGTGGCCACCTGCTCGCGGGGGCTGGAGCGCACGCCGAAGCCCACGGCCACCCCCTCGGCGCGGTTGTAGCGGCCGATCGTCGACGCCGCGGGGATGTCGAGCCGCGTGGTGGGCAGCCCGGAGAGCGCGTGCTCGCGGATCAGCTCGGCGGCCTCGCGGCGCACCTCGGCCAGTTCGCGCTCGGGGCCGATCCCCTGCTCGCGCAGCTCGGCGTCCAGCGGCTGCTCGAACGCGAAGTTCTGCCGCTGCACGGAGGGGACGGAGACCACGCGCGGGCCGGCGAACCGCCAGTCCGGCAGCCCCTGGTTGAAGCGGTAGCCGGAGATGCTCATCGTTCCCCGGATCACCCCGCCGGCGGGGAAGCCGAGCTCGGGAAGCTGCCGCCGGATCTCCACCTGCTGCCGGTTGGGAAGCCAGAAGCGTCCCTTCCACAGCCCGTTCTCGAGGGAGATGTTGATGTAGTCCAGCTGCCGGTCGACGTAGCTGGAGCGGGTGAAGGTGAACTCCATCCGCACGATGTCGCCCTGGCGCTGGTCCACGTAGACGGCGCCGACCAGCGCGTGCTGCGACGAGTCCTTCGGCCGCACGTCGACGCGGTACACGCGCACCGGCTCGCCCGCGCCGGGAAGGCGGATCGAGAGAGAGTCCGACAGTCGGTAGTCGTAGAACCCCGCGGCGCCGGGTGCGGCGGGGTGCAGCACGTCGGCCACCTCGTCGCCGTCGCCGATGCGGATGCGGTCGCCGAAGTTGTCCTGGACGACGGCCAGGTGGTCGAGGTGGTAGTGGATGTTGGTGGGAAGCGACTTGCGGTCGCGCAGCCCCACGATCACCTGCTTGGTCTGGTTGGGCGCTTTCCAGAACACCTGCAGCGCCACCTGGTCGGTCTTCACCAGCGTGCGCTCGTCGATGTCGCGGCGGTCCAGGTAGAAGTAGATGTAGCCGCGCGCGTCGGCCTGGTAGTCCACCATCCCCGTGTCGGTGAGCGCCTGGCTGCGGCGCGTCTGCGCGCGGTCCACCAGCTCCAGCGCGCGGGGGGCGTTCCAGGCCGCGTCCGGCTCCTGCGCGGCGGCGGGCGCTATGGATCCAGCCGCCAGCGCGGCGGCGAAAAGCAGGCGCAATCTCATCGAGGCAAGATATCCGTTCCGGTTCCCCGAACGGAACCGGGTCCGCGGCGCGCGGACCCGGCTCGTGCATCCCATCTCCATCTACCCGGCGCCCTCACGGCCGGTGCCACCGTCCGTCGGGCCCGCGGGTCCACACGAAGTTGTACCCCGCCGTGTCCGCCAAGGGCCCGCGCGACGGCTCCTGCACCGCGCTGGCCACCAGCCCGTTCAGCCGGGCGCGCTCGGCCGTCGCCCGGAAGCGCTCGAACACCTCCGTGGCCTCGGCCTTCAGCGGCACCGTGTCGGTCATGGAGATGGTGGTGCCGTAGCGCACGATCAGCGCCGGCGGCCCCTGGGTGAACCGGATGGGCGCCACCGCCTGCACGTTCACCCGCCGCCCCGACGGCAGCACGATGGGCCCCGGCGCGTTGGCCGTCCGCGGCGTGGCCGCCGTCTTCGCGCCCGTGTCCGTCGCCGCCACCGGCGCGGGCGGGGCGGCGGGCGCGGACGCCGGCGTCTGCGCGGCCGCCATCGAGTCGCCCGGCTGGGCGGGGGATGCCGGCGCCGCGGCGGGCGCGGGCGCGGCGGGCGGCGCGTCGGCCGTCTTCGCGTCGCCGGCGGGCTCCGCGCGGTCGCCGCCGCAGGCCGCGGTCAGGGCGATGAACGGGACTGCGATGCGGGTCAGGCGCATGGTCCCTCCGAGAAGGTGGCGGTGACGTGCCCCTGGATGCGGTCCTGCAGCCCCTCCTCGCTGATTCCCGCCGCGCGGGCGTAGTCCGAGCGGCGGACGAAGTAGGAGCTCACCTCGTCCCCGGCGGTCAGCCGGCGGGCGGGCGCGTCGAACACCAGGTCCAGGTGCGCGGGCGGCAGCAGCGCCTCCTGCTGTATGATGGTGGGCGACTGCGAGGTGAGGAAGAGGAAGACGGAGTGCTCGCCGAATTCCACGTCGCCGCGCACCTGGCGGAGCGTGCCGGAGGTGCGGGCGGCGTACACCATCTCGAACTGCGGCGCGGCGCCGCTGAGGGTCAGGCTGGCGCCGACGCGACCCGGCCCGGAGGTGGTGTCGATCACGCTCGTCAGCAGGTCCGCCGCGGGGATGGCCGTCTGCACCGGGGTGAAGCGCAGCGTGCAGAAGCGGTACACGCCCTGGACCTCCGCCGGGGTGAGGCGATTCTCGTCGCCGACCCCGGTGGAGGCGCACGCCGCCAGCGCCAGCGCGGCCGCGGCGGCGGACGCGGGTCTCACGGGCAGGCGCCCACCGCGAAGGTGCCGGTCAGCGAGCCGTTGATCCGCTCCTGCAGCCCCTCCTCGCTGATCCCCGCGGCGCGCGCGTAGTCGGCGCGGCGCACGCTGTAGGTCACCTCGCCCGTCGCCGCCAGCCGCCGCGGCGCGTCGGTGAAGCGCAGCATCAGCTGGCTCGGCAGCAGCAGCTCGCGGCGCACCTCGCTGCTCCCCTCCTCGGGAACGTCGGCGAACACGAGGGTGCCGCCGAAGCCGGTGGTGCCGCGCAGCTCCTGCAGGAAGTTGTCGCTCTTGCGCGTGTACAGCAGTTGGTACTCGTTCGACTGCCCGCTCAGCGTGAGCGACGGCGGCAGCTTGGGCGCGGGCGGGCTGGTGTTGACCACGGTGGCCAGCAGGTCCGCCGCGGGGAGCGCCGCCTGGCTCGGCTGGAAGCGGAGCGAGCAGACGTTGTACACGCCCTGCGTCTCCTGCGGGGTGAGCGGCGACGTATTCGTCCCGCCGTCGCCGCACGCCGCGAGCAGGGCGGACAGCGGCAGGGCCAGGGCGAGCACGGACTGCCGGCGCATGGTCATGTCCTCCGGTGGGGAAAATTACCGATGAGCGGGCCGGGGAGAATTACCCGTCCCCCGGCCGTTCGTTTCAAGCCGCGGACCGCCGCGACCTTTTGCCGTTCTCCCCCGATCTCCCGTGATTCAGGGAGATGGGGATCGGGAGATGAAGCGCCGTCAGCGCTGCGCCATCAGCACGTAGATGTCGTATAGCGCGTGCGTCCACACGGCGATGCCGAAGCCGCGGGTGATGAACAGCGCGTTCAGCGCCAGCCCGCTGATGAAGCGGAACATGAACGACCCCAGCTCCAGCGGATAGGCGTACGGGCCGATGTAGTGGAAGGCGGAGAAGAGGAGCGCCGCCAGCACCGCCGCGTACACCCGCCCCGCCGTCCGCCCGACCTTCGACTGCTTGAAGACGGCGAGAAGGCCTCCGACGAGGATGACGCGGAAGAGCAGCTCCTCGTAGAACCCGGCGCCGAGCGAGAGGACCACGCCGTCGCGGAAGGGGACGCGGTCGAGCGCGCCGCCCTGGTCCGCGGCCAGGCGCCATCCCCCCAGCACCCAGGTGGTCAGCGTGCCCACGATGGTGCCGAACACCAGCGCGTACAGCACGCTCTCCATCATCATCCCCCCGAACACCGCGCCGCGGAGCGGAACCGCCTCCTTCCGCCGCTCCCGCGCGATCAGCACCGCCGCGCCCAGCGCCAGGATGGCGGTGAACACCACGGTGCTGTGGATTCCCCCGGCCGCCAGCACGGTGCGGAGCAGGACGTCGGCGCCGTTGCGCAGCCCCTGCGTGGAGCCGTTGATCAGCCACGCGCCGGCCTCGTACGCCAGCAGCACGGGGAGGGCGAAGAGCAGCGAGTAGCTGTGCTTGCGGGTCAGCTCGAAGTAGCGGGGCATGGCGTCGGGTCGAGAGGCGGCAAGGGCTTGCGCCGCCATGAGTTGCGATGTACTGGCCTGGCGATTGCGAAATCCGGCGGATGGCCGGCTTCCTCCGCACGATGGAACGCCGGATGGGGGGCGAAAGTTTCGCCAGGCACGCGGGGACAAGATTGCACCGGAACCGACCGAACCGCATCACCCGCCGAGGGATCCAGGCGATGGCCGTGCTGGCGATGGCGGGCTCCGCCGCGGGGTGCAGCCTCTTCTCGCGGAAGAAGCCCGCCGACACGCCCGCGATGATCGCCGCGCGCCAGGCCGAGGACGCCCGCATCGCGCACGAGGTGGAGGCGCGGCTGGCGGCCGAGCCCTCCATCGGCGGGGGGAAGGTGCGCGCCCAGGTGGAGCGCGGCGAGGTGACGCTGTTCGGCGGCGTCACCGGCTTCGGCGCGCTGCGCTGCGCGGAGCGGAACGCCGGCCTGGTGCGCGGCGTGCGGCTGGTGATCGACCAACTCGTGCTGGACCCCGGCCCGCGCGACGTGCGGTGCCTGGCCCCGCGCGTGTTCCCCGGCACCCGCACCGCGAGCCAGTGAGATGGCCACCAAGCTGGAGAAGGAGCTGAAGCGCGAGCTGGAGGTCGACGGCTCGTCGTACATGCTCACCATCACCCCCGAGGGCCTGCGCCTGGTCCCCAAGGGCAAGCGCAAGGGCGTCGAGCTCGCCTGGAGCGCCATCGTCAGCGGCGACGCCGCCCTCGCCACCGCGCTGCAAGCCTCCGTCGAGCGGCTGGGGTAGCAATCGCGGAACCCACTCACCGGCGGCTGAAGCCGCTGCAACAACTACGGGAAGCTCGCAAACTGCGCGAGGTTGGTCGCCACGCGCCACGCATCCGGTGACCGGCCGCCGCGCCACGATTAGATTGGCTCGTCCCCGACGATTCCGCCCGAAGCCACGCCCTTGCCCCGAGCCCGCACCCGCCGTCCGCCCGTACGCCGCACCCGCCGCCGCGCCGCGCGCCCGAAGCTGCGGCTGCGCGCCGGCCCGCGCTTGTGGGTGGCGGTTGCGGCCGCGGTGCTCCTCCTCGCCCTCCCGGCGACGCGGCACGGGCTGAGGGATGCGGCGCGGGCGGTCGCGCGCGCGGTGGCCGATGCACGCGCGGCGGAGGCGCGCGAGCGCGTGGTGGGCGAGTACGCGCGCCGCTACGGCATCGCGCGGGAGATGGCGGACGCCATCGAGCGCG
Source organism: Longimicrobium sp. (assembly GCA_036377595.1). Taxonomy (NCBI): domain Bacteria; kingdom Pseudomonadati; phylum Gemmatimonadota; class Longimicrobiia; order Longimicrobiales; family Longimicrobiaceae; genus Longimicrobium; species Longimicrobium sp. The sequence goes on from DASUYB010000017.1 coordinate 39,965, forward strand.
CCGCCCGCGCCGAGCGCGTGGACACGGATCTCGCCTTCCGCCTGGTGCGCGTGGAGAGCGCCTTCAACCCGCGCGCGGTCAGCCCCGTCGGCGCCATCGGGCTGACGCAGATGATGCTGCCGACCGCGCTGGAGCTGCAGCCCGGCATCACCCGCGAGCGGCTGTTCGACCGCGACACCAACCTGCGCCTGGGCTTCCGCTACTTCCGCTCGCTCCTGCGCTTCTACGGCGGCGACGTGGAGACGGCGCTGCACGCGTACAACCGCGGCATCGGCACCGTCGCCCGCATCCGCGCGGAGGGCGGCGACCCGGCGAACGGCTACGCGGAGAAGGTGCGCGGCAGCGTCGGCGCCTCGCCCGTCGACCTCGTCCCGCGCGACACCACCGCGCCCAGGCCCATCCCGCCGCGTGTGGACGAGCTCGCCCCGACGCGTCTGCCATCGGGAACGTGAGCGGCCGGGCCTCGTCCATCTGAGTCCGACGCTGAAAGGCCGCGCATGGGGCGCGGCATTTTTGTCTTCCATCACGATCCTGTCCAGGATCCCGCCGAGAGCGCGAGGGCCGTCTATTTCAGGTCCTTGATGGCCTTCGCCAGGTTCACGAATCCCTCGATCACGCGCAGCCGGAACATCCCGTTGACGGCCAGCAGGAACCACGCGAGCAGCACGAGCGGGATAATGGGTGTCGACATGCCCAGCTTTGACAACAGGTCCGTGTTGTTCAGCAGGTAGCCCAGCACGAACACGGGGAGAAGAAAGCCCAGCCCACGCGTGAGAAACGCCAGCAGCACGGCGGTCCGCGACCGCGGCTGTACGTGGCGCTTCCGGTGCTCCTGTGGCCAGACGAACTCGCCGTACGTGCCCAGCACGAGGATCGGCGCGAGCGACGCCAGGTCCTGCCGCAGCACCTCGGCCGTGGTGGCCACCGGCGCGATCACCCAGCGCTCCCGCTCCCGCACGTATTCCAGCATCTGCGTGAAGTGCGCGTTGGCCCACGCCTGGGTGGTGCTTCCCGCGGGAAAGCGGTACGACAGCAGGAGCAGCGACCGCGCGAGGTAGGCCATGCGGATCAGCAGCATCCGTTTGACCAGCGGTGACGTGATCGGCTCGTCGCGGCGCAACTCGGCCAGGACGTAGAGGATCGAGATGGCCGACAGCGTCTCGGCGTAGTACCGGTCCGACAGCAGCGTGGCGATGCGGAAGGCGATCATCGCGTAGGCGTACGCCAGCAGCAGCAGGGCCGCGCCGATCACCGCCACCGTTTCCGTGCTGCCGCTCAACGTCTGGGTGACGTTCTGCGGCTGGGTGTCCTGCAGCAGGAAATGGTGGATAACGAGCAGCGCGACTCCCGTAAACAACAGTGCGGCGACGAAATAGAACAGGTACGCCGTGCGCCAGCGCGTGGTGAGCACGCGCTCGTGCCGCTTCAGGCTCTCCTCGATTCCCGCGCCGGTGATCCCCAGGATCCGCGCGAGCTCGGGCAACCCCACCCGTTCGCCGGGCTGGTCGGCGAACCGGAACGGCGGCATGAACGGCATGTTCGCGAGCTGCCTGTGGTTCGTCATCCACGTCAGCTCCTCGAACCCTTCCACGCGCCGATCGGTTGGTTCCGGGGTGAACATGGCGGCGAATGAGGGATGCTGCCGAAGGGAGATCCGGGGCGGGACGGCCGTGAGGATGGAGAGCTCGGCCGCGCGCCCGACGGGATCGCATCAATAGGGCGGGGAATTCCCGCGGGCGTCTAGACCCGGCGGACCGTGAAGAAGAAGCTGAACTCGCCGTGATCCGCCCTGTCGGAAACGACGGGGACGACCACCTGCTTCGGGCGCCCGCCGTCGAGCTCGTCCAGGGGGAAGGTCTCGCTCCGGCCGCTCGCCATGTAGTTGCCGAACAGCGCCGAGCGGACCCCCTGCACCTGCACGGTCAGCGTGTTGTTGCGGGTGAGCGCCAAGGACACGATGGGCCATCCCGGACCGACGAAGCGCGTCGTGCGTCTGGCGGGTGTGTCCTGGTAGATGTCGCGTCCCAGCGACCTCTGCAGGTGGCGGTTGACGTAGACGTCGAACCGCCAGTCTGTCGTCCCTGCCGACCCGTCGTGGATGGCCACGATGCTGTCCAGCCGCAGCACGAGCGGGTCCGTGCCGCCCCGCGGCGTCGCGGCCGGTTCGTCCGCGGCGGGCGCGGGCGGGTCCGGCGCGCCCGGGAGCGAGCGCAGGTGCAGGTACGCGGCCGCCACGCCGAGCTCGCCGCTCCGGCGCGGGCGTCCTGGGCGGAGCGTTTGCGTGCCGTGCCCGGCCGATGGATGGATGCCGACGGTGTCGTCGAGGATCGGTGCTGGATCGCGCTCCGTCAGGTCCGGCGTCAGCGCCACGAAGCCGGTGAACAGCATGAAGACGACGAACCCCACCTTCCCGCGCCAGTCGGGGAGCGCGGCGGGCGACATGAACGCGCACAACAGGCTGACCCCCGCCAGCGGGATCTGCACCGTGGCCAGTGCCTCCGAGGAGATGCGCGCCCACGCGGTGGCCCCCACGCACAGCGCGATGGCGACCAGGGCCAGCACCTGGATGGGGCTCAGCCCCGCGACCGCTCTGCGGTGGCGGCCGTTGCGTGCCGGAGAGATCGCGGTGGGATTTGGCGACTGAGGCGCGGGGAGCGCCGGATTCGAATCGCTCATGGTGATCCTGCCTGCGAATGAAATCCTGCCACATTGCCGGGAAGCGAGCCCGCCGACTTCCTGCCGAAATATGGCGCGAAGCACGGCTCAGGCAAGCATTTTCGCGTTGGTGGGCAACTGGCAGGATGGGGAGACGACGCCTCCGCGCGGTCGCGGGAGGCGTGACTGAGCAGGGCGGGTGCAAGCGCCGCGCCGCCTCCGGGAGCATGGAACCCCCAGCAGCGGCGCGGATTTCAGCCTGTCCGCGCGGAGATGCGGGCGGCGCTGGGGCGCGTGTGCCCCGCCCGTCTGCGGCGCGGATTCCCGCGCGCGGTCACGGTGTATCGCGGGAATGCGATGCGGTGTGACGACGAACCGCGGACGCGCTTCGCAGCGCGTCCGCGGTTTTCAGCTTGTGGCGACCAGCCTGCTCCGGCGCTTCAGTCCCGCGGGGGCGGGCAGGTGCAGAGGGTGTTCGGGCAGTAGCTCTGGTACGAGTTCGCGGCGCACCAGGGGTTCGTCGGCACGTCGTGCCCCTTCACCGTTCCGCCTTCCGTCTCGGCTTCCACGGTCTCGAACGAGGCCACGGCGAGCGTGTCGAGGTCCAGCCTGAGCTTCCTCATGGGTGCTCCTCGGGATGTGGGTGAAAGCATCATCCCGATACTAAAACAAGACGGGAATCGACTGACAAGAGGAGGTCCGGAAGGCGACATTGCTCCACTCGCCCGCCGAGAACGCCGTTCTCCCTCATCCCTTCAGCGCCTCGCGGGCGATGACGAGGCGCTGGATCTCGCTGGTGCCTTCGTAGATGCGCATCACCCGCACGTCGCGGTAGAGGTGCTGGACGGGGCCTTCCTCCATCACCCCCTGCCCGCCGAAGAGCTGCACCGCGCGGTCGGCGACGCGGCCCACCGCCTCGGTGGCGAAGAGCTTGGCCATCGACGCCTCGCGCGTCACCCGCTCGCCGCGGTCCATCCGCCACGCGGCGTCGTAGGTCATCTGCCGTGCGGCGTAGCGGTCGGTCTCGCTGTCGGCGATCATCCACTGCACGCCCTGGAACTGCGCGATCGGCCCGCCGAACTGCTCGCGGCTCTTCGCCCGCGCCACCATCGCGTCGATCAGCCGCGCCATCGGCCCCAGCGCGCCCGCGGCCACGGCGATGCGGCCGTGGTCCAGCGCGCCCATCGCCAGCCGGAACCCCTCGCCCTCCGCGCCGAGAACGTGGGACGAGGGGACGCGCACGCCGTCGAAGCGCAGCCGCGCCTGCGAGTACGGCGGCGTCCCCATCGTACGCTGCACCTCCTCCACCACCACGCCCTCCATCTCCCGCCGGTCGATCAGGAACGCCGTCACCCCGCCGCGGGTGCCCTTCTCCGGATCGGTCACCGCGATCACCGTCACCAGCTCGGCGGTGGGGCCGTTGGTGATGTAGTGCTTGGTTCCGTCGATCACCCACTCGTCGCCGTGGCGGACGGCGCGCGTGCGGATGCGGCCCGCGTCGGAGCCTGCCTCCGGCTCGGTCAGCGCGAACGCCGTCGTCAGGTCGCCTCGCGCCACGGCGGGGACGTATCTCCTCCTCAGCTCGTCGCTCCCCGCGGTCAGCAGCGCGGACACGCCGATGCCGTTGGACAGCGTCAGCGCGGCCAGGAAGCCGTGGTGCGCGCGGGCGAGCTCCTCGTGCACGCGCACTTGGGCGTAGGTGTGGAAGCCCAGGCCGCCGAACTCGCGGGGGATGGTGATGCCGAAGAGCCCCGCCTCCTTCAGCCGCCGCATCCCTTCCGCGGGGACGGCGCCGGTGCGGAGGATCTCCGGCTCGGCGGGGATCAGCGTCTCGTCGACGATGGCGCGCGCCGATTGGCACAGCGCCTCGATCTCGGGGGTGGAGCGGGGGTCCATGCGGGCCGGCGGGCGGAGGGTGGTGACGATGGGGATTGTCCTGAATCTCCATGCAACCGGTCCCGGCGCAAGCAGGAGCGTCGCGCCCGGTTCTCCGTCACCGTCCCGTCCAGGTGCAGTTTGGACATTCCTGTTGCAGAGTCGGAAGCCAGGGTGGGGCGGATTCACGGCACGGCACTGAGTGACGCTCAGTTTTTCCAGTATTTGCAAGGGAAATCCACCGGGTTACATTCCGTCACCCGACCCCGCCGAAGGGCGCCATCGAGACCCGCGACATCGGAGCCGTACGCACGTGCCCGCACCCGCCCTGCGCGAGCTGTTCGACCTGACCGGGCGCGTGGCGCTGGTGACCGGCGGCGGCCGCGGGCTGGGCGCCGAGATCGCCGCGGGGCTGGCGCAGGCGGGCGCGTCCGTCGCGGTCGCCTCGCGGAAGCTGGAGGCGTGCGAGGAGGTCGCCCGCGAGCTGCGCGACACGTTCGGCGCCCGCACGCTGGCGCTGAAGATGGACGTGGCCAGCGAGGACGACGTGCGCGCCGGCGTGGACGCGACGGAGAACGAGTTGGGGCCGGTGGACCTGCTGGTGAACAACAGCGGCACCTCGTGGGGCGCGCCGGCGGCCGAGATGCCGCTGGAGGCGTGGCAGAAGGTGATGGAGGTGAACGCCACCGGCGCCTTCCTCTGCTCGCGCGAGGTGGGCCGCCGGCTGATCGCGCGCGGCGCGCCGGGCGCGATCCTGAACGTGGCCTCGATCGCGGGGCTGGCGGGAACGCCGCCGGAGGTTCTGGACGCGGTGGGATATACAGCGAGCAAGGGGGCGCTGATCGCCATGACGCGCGACCTGGCGGTGAAGTGGGCGCGCCACGGCATCCGCGTGAACGCCATCGCCCCCGGCTTCTTCCCCACGAAGATGTCGAAGGTGGTGCTGGAGCGCGCCGAGAAGGCCATCGCCCGGGCCGTCCCGCTGGGCCGCGTGGGGAGCGAGGGCGAGCTGATGGGCACCGCCGTCTTCCTCCTCTCCCCCGCCGCCGGCTACGTCACCGGACAGGTGCTGGCGGTGGATGGCGGGCTGACCGCGGGGTAGGGGCTTTTGCCCAGGCGAATGAATTCGCGGCAACAACAGCACAAAGTCCCTGCAGGACTGCCGCCGCGGCATTCCGGCGACGAGCCGACATTGAAGCGGCGCTGAGTTCTCCCCTCCCCTGCGGAGCGGGGGAGGGGCCGGGGGAGGGGGCCACCCGCGGCCGCGCAGGCATCTGCATCTCGCGCGGGGATCGCCCTCCGCGCTGAGTGGCCGCGAGCGAAGCGAGCCCCGGTCCCTCCCCCAGTTGGTTTTGGGGGAGGGACAGGCGCGAAGCGCCAGGGAGAGGGCGGCGGGCACGACATGTCGTTGTAGAGCAGGCGTAAGACCAACCACATTCAGGAGATCCGGATGGCAAGCACGCTGACCGAGGAGCCGGTCGTGGCCGCCCCGTCGCCCGTCCGCATGGACGTGGAGGACGGCATCGCCATCGTCCGCCTCAACCAGCCCGGAAAGCCGCAGAACGTCATCTCCGCCGACCTGGTCATGGCGATGCACGAGATCCTGGACCGGCTGGAGGGCGGCGGCGAGGGCGTGCGCGCGGCGATCCTCATCTCCGACAAGAAGGGGAGCTGGATCGCCGGCGCCGACATCGACCAGTTCAAGGACTTCCGGACGCCCGCCGACGGCGAGAACGCCAGCCGCGAGGGGCAGAAGCTGCTCAACCGCCTGGAGCGCCTGGTCATCCCCACCGTCGCCGCCATCGACGGCGCGGCGCTGGGCGGCGGGCTGGAGACGGCGCTGGCCTGCACCTACCGCATCGCCACCGACTCGCCGAAGACCAAGATCGGGCTGCCGGAGGTGAACCTGGGGATCATCCCCGGCGCGGGCGGCACCGCGCGCCTCCCGCGCCTCGTCGGTCTCGCCGGCGCGCTGGAGCTGATGCTGACCGGGAAGCAGCTCGACGGCCGCCGCGCCCGCTCCACCGGCGTGGTCGACGAGGTCGTCCCCGCCCCCGTCCTCCTGCGCGAGGCGAAGCGGGCGGCGAAGGACCTCGCCTCGGGGAAGCTGAAGCCGAAGGGCGCGCGCCGCCGCGGCTCGCCGAAATTCGCCGAGAACCTCCCCGGGGTGCGCGGCTTCATCCTGCGCAAGGCGCGGCAAGGGGTGATGAGCAAGACGCACGGCCTCTACCCCGCGCCGCTCAAGCTGCTCGAGGTGGTGGACCGCGGCCTCGACAAGCGCATCGACGACGCGCTCGAGCTCGAGGCGAAGGCGTTCGGCGAGTTGGCGGTGACGCCGGAGGCGCGCTCGCTGGTGCACCTCTTCTTCACCTCCACCGCGGCGAAGAACGACCCCCCCGTGCCGGAGGGGACGAAGCCGCAGGACGTGGACCACATCGCCGTGGTCGGCGCGGGGTTCATGGGCGCGGGGATCGCCGCCGTCAGCGCGGAGAGCGGGATCGAGGTGCGGCTGAAGGACGTGAAGCCGGAAGCGGCGGCGAAGGGGCTCAGGACGGCGCGCGAGACGCTGATCAAGCGGGCCAAGCGCAAGAAGCTGAAGCCGTACCAGATCACCGCCATCATCGACCGCGTGGAGCCGACCGCCGAGTACACCGGCTTCCACACGGCCGACGTCATCGTCGAGGCGGTGTTCGAGGAGGTGTCGCTCAAGCACAGCGTGATCAAGGAGATCGAGGCGCACATCGGCCCGGAGACGGTGCTCGGCTCCAACACGTCGACGATCCCCATCTCGCGGCTGGCGGAGGCGTCGGCGCACCCGGAGAACGTGATCGGGCTGCACTTCTTCTCGCCCGTGGACAAGATGCCGCTGCTGGAGATCATCACCCATCCCGGCACCGCGCCGTGGGTGACGGCGACCAGTCACGCGTACGGGAAGAAGATCGGGAAGACGCCGATCATCGTGAACGACAGCCCGGGCTTCTTCGCCAACCGCATCCTCAGCCCCTACATGGCCGAGGCCGCGCTCCTGCTGGAAGAGGGCGTGCGCATCGAGGACATCGACAGGGCGATGGTGACGTGGGGCTATCCCGTGGGCCCCATCACCCTGTACGACGAGGTGGGGCTGGACGTGGCGCAGAAGGCGGGGACGATCATGGCCGAGGCCTTCGCCGACCGGATGACGCCGGTGACGGTGATCCAGAAGATGGTGGCGGACGGGCGGCTGGGGCGGAAGAACGGGAAGGGCTTCTTCAAGTATGGGGAAGACGGGAAGAAGACCGAGCCGGACGAGGCCGTGTACGCGCTGATCGGCAACCCCGCGCCGAAGAAGCTGGAGCGCAAGGAGATCCAGGACCGGCTCGGGCTGATGATGGTGAACGAGGCGGTGCGCACGCTGGAGGAAGGCGTCCTGCACTCCGCGCGCGACGGCGACGTGGGCGCGGTGATGGGGATCGGCTTCCCGCCCTTCCGCGGCGGCCCGTTCTGGTACGTGGACACCGTCGGCGCGGCGGACGTGGTGCAGCGCCTGCGCGCGCTGCAGGCGAAGCACGGCAAGCGCTTCGCCCCCGCGCAGATGCTGGTGGACTACGCCGAGCAGGGGAAGAAGTTCTTCCCCGAAGGCTGAGCGCGTGAGCCTGGCCGTCCAGGTCGCCCCCGGCGTCCACCGCGTCTCCGTCCCCCTCCCCTTTCCGCCCGGCGAGGTGGCCGCGTGGGTGATCGAGGGCGACGAGGGGCACACGCTGGTGGACACGGGGATCGACACCCCGCCCGCCCGCGATGCCCTCCGCGCCGCCGCCGACGAGGTGGGGGTCACGCGCGAGTCGCTGGCGTACGTCGTCCTCACCCACGCCCACCCGGACCACTACGGGCTGGCCGGCCCCGTGCGCGAGTGGAGCGGCGCGCGGGTCGCCATCCACGAGGAGGAGGAGAAGCTCGCGCGCCGCTTCGTGGACCGCTGGCCCGAGGACCGGCTGCACGCGGCCGAGGTGTTCGCGGAGATCGGCGTCCCCGCGGCGGTGATCCCCGGCTTCCTGCGCGCGAGCGACCTGATCCACTCGTTCTACGCGTGCTTCCACCCCGACATCGTGCTCACCGGCGCGCGCGGGCCGCTCCCGGGCGGCGGGGGATGGGAGTGGATCCACACGCCCGGGCACTCGCCGGGGCACGTCACCGTCTATCACCCGGAGCGGCGGATCCTGATCACGGGCGACCACGTGCTCCCGCGCATCTCGCCCAACATCGGCGCGGACATGTACGCGTCGGAGCCGCTGTCGGACTACCTCGCGTCGCTCCGCGCGCTGCGCGAGCTCCCCGTGGACCTCGTCCTCCCGTCGCACGGCGAGCCGTTCGAGGACCTGGCCAGCCGCATCGACGCCATCGCCGCGCACCACGACGAGCGCAACGGGCAGATCCTGGCCTTCCTCGCCGCCGGCCCGCGCACCTCGTTCGACGTCGCCCGCGGCGTGTTCGGCGACCTGCCGCCCGACAACCTGCTGCACGCGGTGCGCGAGAGCCGCGCGCACCTCGCCTACCTCGAGCGCCACGGCCGCGTCCGCCACTCGCGCGACGCCGGGGTGGAGACGTGGCGGCTGGCGTGACCCGGACCGCATCCGGAGCCTGCGCGCACGAACGGAGGCCCGGCAGCCACGCGGCTGCCGGGCCTCCTCATCGCTTCCTTTCTCCTTTGCCCGCGCCACCGGACGACGACGCTACCGCCCCGGACCTCCGAATGCCGCGAGCTCCTGCTGCGCCTCGCTGAGCGCAGCGATCCGGCGGTTCAGCTCGGGGTTTTCCTGTCTCCAGTGGAACTGGCCTCTCATGGCGAGCTCGCGGTTCTGCGCTTCCTCCGCGCGCAGGTAGCTGTCCAGCCTCAGCCCCGCCGCCGCGAACCGGTCCATGGCGTCGAACGGGCGGGTGGCGTCCGGCGCCGTCAGCGCCTGGCGCATCCCGCGCACGATCTCCTTCACCACGGGCGCGGGGATGCCGGCCTCGCGGAAGCGCACCTCGCCGCGTTCCGCGACGTAGTCCGAGAACGACCGGCGCATCGCCACGCTGGCGCGGCTCAGGCGGGTGAACCAGTCCTCCACGACCGGATACGCCGACGGGTGCTCGATGTAGTGGGTCGAGGGCCATCCCGGCACGTCGAACGGCTTGTCGACCCCGTACTGCTCGGCCACGAACTGCCCGTACGCCGCCGCGTCGTCGAAGCACAGCCGGATGCCGTGGATGGCGCGGACGCGGTAGAGGAACGGCGCGCTCGCAACCATCCTGGCCACGGCCTGCGGCCCGCTGCGCGCCTCCATCGCGTCGAGGTCGGCATCGTACTGCGCCCACTGCGACTTCGCGCGCAGGCACATCGCGCCGGCCAGGGGAAGCATCACCAGCGCCGCGAACACCGGCGCGCGCGCGGACCGCGCCGGTGACGTCAGGTTCAGGAGAAACGCCAGCGTCCAGCACATCCCCGCGAACACCATCCCCGCGAAGATCCCCACCGGCGAGCGGGTGACATAGACGCCCGCGGCGATGGTGGCCAGCGTGGCGGGCAGCCCCGCCCACAACCACGACGGGAGATCGATCTCCAGCGAGTGGCCCGGCTCGGGAACCGCGCGAGCGGGCGACACGTGGATCTCGATGCGGCGCGCGGGTGCGGGCGGCCCGTCGGTGTGGAGGGACATGGGACGCGGTCGGGCGGGTGGGATTGGGCCGGGAGAGAATGGAATCGGCCGGACGTGAGGGTCGGAACCGCAAGATAAACGCGTGGCGTCGAGCGAAGCAAGCGTCTCCAAACGAGCGAGGCTCCGGCCGGGCGGCGTGGAGACCCGGCACCCGGCGTAGACTGGAGTTCACGAAGAAGGGCTCACGCAGAGTCAGCAGCAGTTGAAACCGCAGTTCGACTGCTTACCCTGCTAACTCTGCGTGAGACTTCCTGTTAGATATGTTAATGATGAGGGGCTTGCATGTGGAGACTGTTCGCGCCACCATTCGTTCACACGAACTCTTCGAAATGATGGAGGAATGGGGATGGCGGACGACTGGCAGCAGAACCTGATCACCCGCGGCGAGGAGATCGCGCAGATCTGGCGCGAGGTGCGGCGCATCGCGGTGCTGGGGATGAAGACCGAGGCGCAGGCCGGGCAGCCGGCCTTCTACGTCCCCGAGTACCTGCACCGCGCGGGCTACGACATCATCCCCGTGCCGGTCTACTTCCCCGACGCCACGCACATCCTGGGGAAGCACGTCTACCGCAGGCTCGCCGACATCCCCGGCGAGATCGACATGGTGAACGTCTTCCGCCGCTCGCAGGACGTGCCGCCGCACGTGGACGACATCCTGGCATCGAGTCCGAAGGTCGTGTGGATGCAGAGCGGCATCCGCCACGAGGAGTCGGCGCGGCGCCTGGCCGAGGCGGGGATCCGCGTGGTGCAGGACCGCTGCGCCATGGTCGAGCACCGCCGCTACGCCCACTGAGAACAGAAACAAAAGTCTCACGCAGAGCAGCAGAGGCAGCAGGGGACCACGGTGAGTTCTCCGCTGCCTCTGCTGCTCTGCGTGAGCCCCTGTTTTTTTCTTCTGCCGATTGAGATTGGTTCTCAAACATCCGTCGCAAGACGCGTCTGCGGAGGATCTAACTCGTAGCAGCGCAAATGCTTGTCTTGAGAGACGATACGCTGCCCGCCGCGCGAAAGCCGCCCGGCGGGCATTGCCGTTTGATTGGGGGGGTGCTATATGGGTGTGCTTCCGAGCGGGGTCAGTGAAATACGGGCTCCGCCGCGGGTGCAGGGGAGCCGCAGGCGGCCGGCGGGGACGGGACCCCGGCGGGCGCAGTGCGGCAACGGTTTTCTCCGTCAGGCACACATGAAGAGAGCCTTATCCACACTCGGCCTCGCGCTGCTCGCGATCGCCGCCGCGTCGTGCCGCGGATACTCGGCCGACGAGGGCGACGCCCCCGACCAGCCGATCGCCTTCTACCACAGCGTGCACGCGGGGCAGAACAACATCCCCTGCGCGTACTGCCACTACACCGCCGACCGCTCGCCGGACGCCGGCATTCCCCCCGTGCAGCTGTGCGTGGGGTGCCACGTGCCCGGCAGCAGCGCGCCCGGCGCGGTGGCCAGCCAGGCGTCGCTCGCCTACCCGACGGCGCAGCGCGACACCTTCTGGAACCGCCAGGCCAGCCTGCTGGTGGACTACTGGAAGCGCGGCCAGGCCATCCCCTGGGTGCGCATCCACAAGATCCCCGAGCACGCCAAGTTCCCGCACTACATGCACGTGAACGCCGGCCTCCAGTGCCAGACGTGCCACGGGCAGGTGCAGGAGATGAAGAAGGTGTGGCAGGTCAACTCGCTGCGCATGGGGTGGTGCATCGAGTGCCACCGCGGCGAGACGCCGCTCTCCGCCGTCGAGGAGGCCAGCGTGCGGGCGCGGTCGTCGTTCGTCCGCCGCGTGCGCGAGCTGCGCGCCGCGGGGAACGACGTGCGCGGCGTGCCCGCCACCCGCCCCAACCAGCGCGCCTCCACCGACTGCGTGGCGTGCCACTACTGATGACGATCCGAGCGCGACAGGACGGAGCGCCGGCGGCCGCGGCCGCGGCGGGCGCCCCCAGTGCCAGGAGCAAGCATGGCTGATGGAATGAAGAGACGCGACTTCCTGAAGGTCCTGGGCGTGTCCGGGGCCGGGGTCGCGACCGTCGGGTGCGGCACGCAGGCGGCGGACAGGCTCATCCCCTACGTGGTGCCGCCCGAAGACATCGTCCCCGGCACGGCCACCTTCTACGCCAGCACCTGCCGCGAATGCCCGGCCGGGTGCGGCATCCAGGTGGAGACGCACGAGGGGCGCGTCACCAAGATCGAGGGGAACCCCGGTCACCCGGTGTCGCACGGCAACACCTGCGCGCGCGGGCAGGCCTCGGTGCAGGGGCTCTATCACCCCGACCGCTACCAGGGCCCCATGCTCATCGAGAGCGACGTGGGCGGCACGCCGCGCAACGTCTCGTGGAGCGTGGCCGAGGAGCAGGTGGCGGCGCAGATCTACTCCGCGCCGCGCGGCTCCGTCGTCTTCCTCACCGGCAACTACACGGGGACGATGGCGCGGCTGGCGGACGAGTTCACCGCCGCCATCGGGGCGCGCCGCGTGGTGTACGCGCCGCTCGAGGACGCGCCGCGCAACCTCGACCTGGCCACGGCCGACCTGATCGTCTCGTTCGGCGCCGACTTCCTGGAAACCTGGGGGTCGCCGGTCGACTACGCGTACCAGTTCGCGCAGATGCACGCCTACAAGAAGGGCGGCACGCGCGGGCGGTTCATCTGGGTGGGCCCGCACCGTCCGCTCACCGGGCTGAACGCCGACCTCTGGCTCTCCTGCCGCCCGGGGACGGAGGCGATGGTGGCGGACGCGCTCGCCTCCGGCAACACGGGCGCCGCGGGCCAGGCGGGGGTGGACGCGCGGAAGCTGGAGACCGCGATCCAGTGGGTGCGCGAGTCGCGGCGGACGGTGGCGATGGGCCCCGGCGCGGCGCTCCGCTCCACCGGCGGCGCGGCGCTCGAGGCGGCGGTCGCGCGGCTGAACCGCGGCGGCGCGGCCCCGGCGGCCACCCGCCCGGCGGACATGCGCCCGGTGGTCGAGCTCGTCCGGCAGATGGCGGCCGGCCAAGTCCGCGTGCTGCTGATCGACGCGTCGGACCCGTCGTTCACCCTTCCCGGCGGGCTGCAGTTCGCCCAGGCGCTCAAGAAGGTGCCGGTGCGCGTCTCCTTCTCGTCGTTCCCCGACGACACGGCGCGCGCGGCCAACTTCATCCTCCCGCAGAGCCACTTCCTGGAGAGTTGGGACGACTACGCGCCGCGCGACGGCGTCACCTCCATCGTGCAGCCCGCGATGCGTCCCGTCTTCAACACCAAGCAGGTCGGCGACGTCCTGCTGGCGATCGCGGCGCGGCTCAACCTCGCCCTCCCCGGCGCGGCCGGCGGGGCGAAGACCTACTACGACTACCTGGTGGCCAACTGGGCCGGCCGCGCGAGCGGCTCCGCTTGGCGCGACGTGTTGAAGGCCGGCGGCATCTTCTCCGTCGCGGGCACCGTCGGTGGCAACCCGGCGCCGGCCGCCGGCGCCGTCGCCGCGGCGCAGCCCGCCGCGGCGGGGACCCAGCCGGCTCCGGCGACCCCGGCTCCGGCTCCCGCTGCTCCGGCCGGCGCGGCGCCGGCGTTCGAGGGGTCGGGCGAGTACACGCTGGTGGTGTACCCGAGCTACCGCTTCTTCGATGGCCGCAACGCGAACCGGCCCTGGCTGCTGGAGCTGCCGGACCCGGTGACCAAGGTGCCGTGGGACATGTGGGTGGAGGTCCATCCCGCCACGGCGCGGCGGCTCTCCATCGTGCAGGGCGACGTGCTGGAGGTGCAGTCGCGCTACGGCAGGATCCAGCTTCCCGCCTACGTGTGGCCGGGGGTGCGCGAGGACGCCGTCGCCATCCAGATGGGGATGGGGCACGAGGGCTTTGGCCGCTGGACGGCCGGCCGCGGCGCCAACCCGATGAAGCTGCTGGGCGGCACGGTCGACTCCGCCACCGGCGCCTTCGCCCACTACGCGGTAAAGGTGTCGCTCCGCGCGACGGGGGAAGGCGCGGGGCCGCGCTTCCAGGGGCTGTACGAGAACGGCGTGCGCATCCAGCACGACCGCGAGATCGCGCAGGCCGTGTCGCTGGCCGCGCTGCAGCGCGCCGACGCGCAGGGGCCGGGGATCATCCCCGGGCAGGAGCAGAGGATCGAGGAGCTGAAGGGGAACGGCGGCTTCAAGCCCGTCCCCACCACGACGGACCCGGCGGGCGGCTATCCCACCCCGGGATCGGAGTACGGCCAGTACCTCCCCGGCAACGTGCGCTGGGCGATGTCGGTGGACCTGTCGCGCTGCATCGGCTGCTCGGCGTGCACCGTGGCCTGCAGCGCCGAGAACAACATCCCCGTGGTCGGCCCCACCGAGATGAAGCGCGGGCGCGAGCTGAGCTGGCTGCGCATCGAGCGCTACTTCGGCGTGGGGCAGGACGACCAGGAGGCGTACGCCGACACGGCGACGGACGACGTGCGCTTCCTGCCCATGCTCTGCCAGCACTGCAACAACGCGCCGTGCGAGCCGGTGTGCCCGGTATACGCGGCGTACCACACGCCCGACGGGCTGAACGGGCAGGTCTACAACCGCTGCGTGGGCACGCGCTACTGCGCCAACAACTGCCCGTACAAGGTGCGCGTCTTCAACTGGTTCACCTACGAGTTCGCCGAGCCGATGAACTGGCAGCTGAACCCGGACGTGACCGTGCGCGAGAAGGGCGTGATGGAGAAGTGCACCTTCTGCGTGCAGCGCATCCACGAGGGTGAGCGGCGCGCGGCGGTGGAGGGGCGCCACGTGCGCGACGGCGAGATCGTGCCCGCCTGCGCCCAGGTGTGCCCGACGGAGGTCTTCACCTTCGGCAACATCCGCGACACCAACTCGGCGGTGGCCCGCGCGTCGACGTCGAATCGCGGCTTCCGCGCGCTGGAGGAGCTGAACACGCAGACGGCCATCGTCTACCTGAAGAAGGTCACGCTGCACCAGCCGCGCAACACCAGCCACGAGGCCGAGGAGCGCGCGGAGATGGGCGGTACCGAGCACACGCCGCAGGCCGGCGTCCAGCAGCCTGGAGGGCACTGAGATGGCGACCGAAACGGCGCCGACCGTGGTGAGGTCGGCCTTCCACCCCGAAGTCGCGAGCTACGAGCAGGTCAACCGCGACGCCAACCGGCTGCTGACCAAGCCGGGGAAGGGGTACCTGGCGCTGCTGGGCACGGCGATCTTCTTCGTCGGCCTGATGGTGGTGGCCGAGCTGCACAACATCTGGTTCGGCCTGGGGATGAGCGGGCTGACCAACCCGGTGGGGTGGGGCGTCTACATCACCACCTTCGTGTTCTGGGTCGGCATCGGCCACGCGGGGACGCTGATCTCCGCCATCCTGTACCTGTTCCGGGCGCCCTGGCGGCAGTCCATCTACCGCTTCGCCGAGGCGATGACGGTGTTCGCGGTGCTCACCGCCGCGCTCTTCCCCATCATCCACATCGGCCGGCCCTGGTTCTTCTACTGGCTCCTGCCGCTGCCGAGCCAGCGGCACCTGTGGCCCAACTTCCGCTCGCCGCTGCTCTGGGACGTGTTCGCGGTCACCACCTACCTGACCGTGAGCTCGGTGTTCTTCTACATCGGCCTGATCCCCGACATCGCGGCGGCGCGCGACACGGCCACGCACCCGATGCGGAAGAAGGTCTACTCCATCCTGGCCCTGGGTTGGCGGGGGACGGACCGCGAGTGGCGGCACTTCACCCGCGCGTACCTCTTCCTGGCGGCCCTGGCGACCCCGCTGGTGCTCTCGGTGCACTCGGTGGTGTCGTGGGACTTCGCGGTCTCCATCGTTCCCGGGTGGCACACCACGATCTTCGCCCCCTACTTCGTGGCCGGCGCCATCCTTTCCGGCGTGGCCATGGTGGTGACGATCATGGTGCCGGTGCACCGGATCTTCGGCCTGGGCGCCTACTTCACCGAGACGCACTACGACCGGCTGGCCAAGCTCCTCCTGCTCACCTCGTGCATCGTGGGGTACGCGTACGGGATGGAGTACTTCATGGCCTGGTACTCGGGCGAGCTGTTCGAGCGCGGGGTGTTCTGGGACCGGGTGACGGGCGACTACTGGTGGGCGGGGTGGTCGATGATCACCTTCAACGCCATCATCCCCCAGCTGCTCTGGATCCCCAGCTTCCGGCGCAACCTGAACGCGTTCTTCCTGATCGCGATGTTCGTGAACATCGGGATGTGGTGGGAGCGCTTCGTGATCATCGTGCCGTCGCTGGCCCACAGCTACGAGCCGTGGAAGTTCATGAACTACCACCTCACCTGGGTCGAGGCGTCGATCCTGATGGGGAGCTTCGGGTGGTTCTTCATGTGGTTCCTGCTCTTCCTGCGCTACCTCCCGGGCCTGTCGATCGCGGAGATCAAGGAGGTGCTGCCGCCGCCCATGCGGCACGTGCACGGCGACGAGCACGCCGCCAACGTGGACGCCAGCGGCACGCAGGTAGAGCACTATCCGACCGGCTACTACGCCTGACACCGAGCCTATGAGCAAGCTTCGCACGGGCGTGCTGGGCGTGTTCGCCCACCTGGACACCGCCACCGACGCCATCCGCCGGCTCCGGCGCGAGGGGTACGAGGTCACCACCTACGCCCCCACGCCGCGCCACGAGCTGGAAGAGGCCATGGAGACGCCGGAGAGCCCGGTCCGGATCTTCACCCTGACGGGCGCCTTCACCGGCACCGCAGCGGGCACCGCGCTGGCCACCTGGACCTCCATCGACTGGCCGCTGATCGTGGGTGGGAAGGAGATCATCTCGCTCCCCGCCTTCAGCGTGATCATGTTCGAGCTGACCATTCTGATCGGCGCGCTGTCGACGGTGGCCGGGCTGTTCCTGCTCGGCCGGCTGCCGCACATCGGCCCGCCCGAGGCGCCCATGTTCCATCCTTCGTTCACCGGCGGAAACTTCGGCGTGTTCGCGCACGCCCCGCGCGACCGCTACGACGCCGTGCAGCAGATCATGACCGACGCGGGGTCGGAGGAGGTGCTGGTTGACCACCGCTGAGCGGCTCGCCGTGGTGGCGCTGTCGACCTTCGGGCTGGCGGCGTGCACCGACTGGGCGGGCTACGACCTCGACGTGGCCAGCGGCAAGGTGCCGCAGCTGGCCAACATGCGCCGCAGCGTGATCCCCGATCCGTACGCCATGCCGCGGCTGCCGGCGCCCAACGCGGTGCCGTCGGAAAGCCCGATGGGGGTCACGCCCGCGCACTTCACCAGCGACAAGCTGGACTCCGTGGCCGCCACGCTGCGCAACCCGTACTCCGGGGGCGCGCCGGCGCCGGTGCTGGCGCGCGGGCAGGTGGTGTTCCAGAACAACTGCTACGTCTGCCACGGCCCCGAGGGCGCGGGGAACGGCCCCGTGGTGCAGCCGGCGAAGGGCGCGAACGGGCAGATGTACAGCCGCTTCCCCGGCGCGCCCGCCATCAACGGGCAGGTCACCGCGGCCAAGTCCGACGGCTACGTCTACGCGGTGGTGGCCGCCGGGCGGGGGCTGATGCCGCCCTACGGCCCGCGGCTGACCGAGGCGGACCGCTGGGCGGTGGTGGAGTACGTGCGCGCGCTGCAGGCCCGCGCGGGCCAGGCGCCGCAGCGCGCCGGTGCGGCTCCGGCCGCCCCGGCGACGGCTGCCCCGGCGGGCGCGACGCCGGCCCCGGCGCCGGCCACCGCCCCGCCGTCGACGACGCCCGCACCCGCCCCGGCGCCCGCGCCGGCGGCGCCTTGATCTAGAGAGAGACCGAAATGGCGCATAACGGAGACTTTCCCGCCCGCGTGCCCTTCCGGCGGCTGGCCGTGCCGGGCGCCGCGTGGGGCGCCATCGCCCTGCTGGTGCTGGTCGGCATCGTGGCGGCGGTGATCGGCCTGGGCGGCGACCACGAGGCCGCCGAGCGGGCCTGGCTGGCGGTGCACTTCAACTGGCTGTTCTGGTCGTCGCTGGCGACCGGGCTGGTCGTCTTCGCCATCTCGCAGCAACTCACCAACTCGCGCTGGAGCTGGTCGATCCGCCGGCTGGCCCTCGCGGGGCTGGCGTTCCTCCCCATCTCCTTCGTCCTCTTCCTCCTGAAGCTCCCCGGCCGCCCGGTCTGGTTCGAGCACTGGTGGGGGAAGGTGGACAGCGATCCCATCCTCTCCGCCAAGGCCGCGTGGCTCTCGCCCACGGGGATGCTGGCGCGCGACGTGGTGGGGCTGCTGGTGCTGTACGGGCTGATGGGGTGGTTCGGCTACCACATGCTGCGCGTGGACCTGCACGAGGCGAAGGGGCCCTCGATCTACGGCTGGTTCACCGGCGGCACCTGGCGCGGCGTGGGCGAGGAGGCGCTGCGCTCGCGCAGGATCAGCCTGCGCCTGGGCGTGGTGACGGCGCTCCTGTTCGCGCTGATCTGGGGGATGATCGGGATCGACCAGGCGATGACCATGCTGCCGCACTGGTTCAGCACCATGTTCCCGGTGACCTTCATCGTCAGCGCCTTCCACTCGGGGCTGGCGTTCACCGCCATCGCGATGGTGCTGCTGCGGCGGCAGCTGAAGCTCGAGGAGTACATCACCCCGGCGCAGTACCACGACCTGGGGAAGCTGATCTTCGCGTACGCGGTGTTCTGGATGTACGTGAACTGGTCGCAGTACGTGGTGATCTGGTACGGGCAGCTGCCGCACGAGCAGGAGTTCTTCGTCCAGCGCTTCCATCCCCAGTTCGCGGTGCTGACGGAGATCGCGGTGGGGTGCATCTTCGTCTTCCCCTTCCTGTCGCTGCTGCCGCGCGCGCCCAAGAAGGCGGGTGGGGTGCTGGCGGGGGTGAGCACGATCGTGGTGATCGGCCACTGGCTGGAGCGCTACCTGATCACCGTGCCCAGCGTGTGGACGGGCGAGCACGCGCCCTTCGGGCTGACGGAGATCGGCGTGTCGCTGGGCTTCGCGGGGCTGTTCCTGGCCTCGTACGCGTGGTTCCTGAGCACCTTCCCGGTGCTGCCGTCGCCCGCGTCGCTGGCCGCCATCCCCACGCCGACGATCACGCTCCCGGCCCGCGCGGTCGCGCAGAGCTGACGTCCGCTGGAGCGGAACGAGACGGAGGCCGGTCCCGCTGCTTCGGCGCGGGACCGGCTTCGTTTCAGCCTCACGCGGAGCCGCGGAGACGCGGAGGTGCATGGCCGTTCCCCGTGTCTCCGCGCCTCCGCGTGAGAACCGGGATGGCCGAACCCGCGCGGAGGATGTGGGTACGCAGGTTGCAACCCGGCTTGAAGTTGCGCTGCACGCAGCCCCCTGGGACACACGCATGATCCGCATGATCCACCGCACCGGCGCCCGCGCGCTCGCGCCGACCCTGCTGGCGCTGGCGCTGGCCGCGTGCGCCGGCCGCGCGCCCGTCGTCGCCATGCCCGAGCCGGCGCCCGAGAAGCCGGCCGCCATCGACCCTCTGCGCCCGCCCGTGCGCCCCGACCACCGCTACGTGGTGGTGGACGTGGAGCGCAACGAGCTGCGCTTCATGGACGGCCAGCGCGTGCTCTGGCGCGCGCCGGTGGGAACGGGGACCGGCTTCCGCCTTTCCACCCCCGGGCGCGCGTGGCAGTTCACCACGCCCACAGGCACGCGCTACGTGCAGTTCAAGCAGCTCAATCCTCCGTGGTTCCGGCCGGACTGGTGGTACCACGAGAACAAGCTCCCCGTCCCCTCCGCCGACTCGCCGGCGCGGAAGGAGGAGGGCGGGCTGGGCGCGGCGGCTGTGTTCCTGGGCGACGAGATCGCCATCCACGGCACCGACAAGCCGGAGCTGCTGGGGCGCCGGGTGAGCCACGGGTGCATCCGCCTCTCCAACGCCAACGCGCTCCGCCTCTTCCACGACGTGCAGGTGGGAACGCCGGTGGTGATCGTGGGCCAGGCCGAGGTGCTGGGCGAGCAGCCGGACAGCGTGGCCCGCTTCACCCGCGCGCGGCGGGGGACGACGACGCGCGTCTTCCGCAACCCGATGGCGCGGCTGGGGACGGCGACGCTGCTGACGCGGCTCGACCGCGCGCTGGCGCCGGCGGCGGACGACAGCACGTGGACGCTGGTCGCCAGCGCGCTGCTGGAGCGCGGGCTGACGACCGACGCGCCGGCGCTGCGCGGGCTGCTGGAGCGCGCGGGCCGCGCCGAGCCCGAGGCGCGGCGGCGCGAGTACGCCAACTTCCTCGCGGACGCCTTCGCCCGCGGCGCACTCCGGACCGTCGTCTCGCTCAACCGCATCGCCCCGGCGGCGCGGCAGCGGGCGGTGGAGGAGATCGTGGACGCGACGATGGCGCTCTACCACGGTCCCGCGGATCACCCGCTGGCGCCCTGGCCGACCCGCCGCGTCCCCGTCTCCATGCTGGGCCCCGAGGGGCAGGCGGGGTGGCGCGCGCTGCAGGACGCCGAGGCCGCGTACCGCGAGAAGGTGGGCGCCGCGCCGGCCGCCGCGGGGGCGCGGTGAGCGCGACCGGCGACGGCTCGCTGCTGGGCCGGCAGGACCTGCACTGCCACACGGTGATGTCCGACGGCCACCTGACGCTGGAGCAGGTGGTGGAGGTGGCGGAGCGTCGCGGGGTACAGGTGGGGATCGCCGACCACGTCTCCACGCGCCACGAGCTGTTCGTCCGCACGCGCGGCGAGGTGGAGCGCTACCTCGACGCGCTCGACGGGGCGCCGGTGTTCCGCTCGGCCGAGTTCTGCTGGTGCGACACCCTCTGGCGCGACCTGCCGGACGAGGTGATGCGGCGCTTCGACTACCGCATCGGCTCGAACCACGGGTTCTGGCTCCCGGACGGGTCCACCGCATCCCCCTGGTGGGAGACGCTGCCGGCGCCGTGGGACGCGGAGCCGCAGCGGCTGATGGAGATCCTGGCCGCGAATCTCTGCGACATGGTCCGCACCATGCCGATCCAGATCGCGGCGCACTCGACCTTCATCCCCGCCGCGTTCACGGAGCTGGAGCCGGACGTGCACGCGTGGTGGACCGAGGAGCGCGAGGACCGCTACGTCGAGGCGCTGCGCTGCGGCGGGGTGGCGCTGGAGATCAGCAACCGCTACCGGCTGCCGCACGACCGGCTGCTGCGCAAGGCCAAGGACGCCGGGGTCCGGTTCTCGCTGGGAAGCGACGGGCACAGCGAGCGGCAGGTGGCGGCGCTCGATTGGGCGGCCGAGACCGCCCGCCGCATCGGAATCACCGACGCGGACCTGTTCGTCCCCCAGCGCTGGGCGTGACGGTCGGGAGATCGGGCGGGCGCGACAGCAATGTCATCCTGAGGGCGCGGAGACGGGAAGCGCGGAGTGCTCCGAATCCGCCGCGCCCGAAGGATCTTGCCGACGCGGCAGGAGATCTGCGCAACGGGCGGACGTTGGTCGCGGCGCGAGTAGATCCTTCGGTCGGCGCTGGAGATCCGGGCAGGACGCGGTTTCGGTGCGGCGCCTCCCTCGGGATGACATCGATCTGGATGGAGATGGATTGCCGGGATCTCAACCCGGCTGCGGTGCGGGCGGAGGTTCGATACGGACTCGAATGAGGCGGAGGAGGGGTTGATGCGCGACGACGAGCCGCGGCCGGGCGGGATGGGAGATCCGGCGTACGGAGCAGGGGGTGAGCCCGTCCGCGGGCTGGGCGGCGAGCAGGCGAAGTTTCGCCCCGCGCCCACGGCGGGCGACCGCGAGATCTGGCCCGCCGACGACGAGGAGACGGACGAGGATCGCGTCGCGCGCGCCCGCCGCGACCCCTCCGCCATCCGCGCGGAGGACACCGAGCCGTACATCGGCCTCCAGTACGTCGCGCGGCTGTTCAAGATCGTGGCGATGGTGGTGATCGTGGCCCTCACCGCCGAGATCGTGGCGGCGCTGGTGATGGAGGGCCCCAGCGCGCTCCTGCCGCTGATCCTGGAGATCCTGCAGGGCGCGGTGCTGGCGGCGGTCCTCTGGGGCGCCAGCGACCTGACGCTGCTGTTCATCGACGTGGGCCACGACGTGCGCGCCGCCCGCGTGCTGCTGGGCCGCATGTCCGCGCGCGTGGGCGGCGGCTTCGACGCCGGCCCGGGCGCCGACCAGCGCCAGCGCCCCCGCCGCGACGCCGGCGAGGAGTACGTCGGCTAGGCTCTGGCGCACGGGCGAGCGGCGCGGCCAGAATGATGCACCCCGGGGCAGCCGCTCCGGGGTGCGCGTTTCTTCACCCTCCCCCCAGTCGGTTTTGGGGGGAGGGTCGCGCGAAGCGCGGGGAGGGGGGCCTCCGGGGCGGCGGCCGCGTGGAGGTGCGGTTTAATCACGGATGACAGATGAGATGAGCGAGACCGGGCAGGAGATCAACCCGCAGATCGAGCAGGCGAGGCAGGCGCTGGAGGGGATCGTGGTGGTCCTGTGGCAGACGCAGGACTACGTGAACATCGCCGGCACCATCCGGGCGATGAAGAACTTCGGTCTGACGCGCCTGCGCCTGGTCAGCCCCGCGCTGTGGGACCCTTATCGCATCGAGGGGATCGCGCACGACACCAAGGACATCGTGGCGTGCACGGAGATCTTCGACACGCTCGACGAGGCGCTGGCCGACTGCTCGTACGTGATCGGGATGACCGCGCGCGAGCGCCGCGCCAAGCGCGCCGTGGCCCGCCCGCGCGACCTCGCGCCCGAGCTGCTCGCGCGCGTCACGTCGCCGTCCGGCGAGGAGGCGTCGGGGCCGATCGCGCTGCTGTTCGGGCGCGAGGACAAGGGGCTGAGCAACGAGGCGCTCGACCTCTGCCACCGCACCTGCATCATCCCCACGACGGAGCACGCGTCGCTGAACCTGGCGCAGGCGGTGCTGCTGATGGCGTACGAGCTGTGGATGGCGGCCGCCGGCACCGCGCTGCCGTTCAAGCCGCCCCGCCGCGACGCGCCGCCGCCCACCGTCGAGCTGCTGCGGGTGGTGTTCGACGACATGGAGCGCGCGCTCTGGGCCATCGACTTCTTCAAGACGCGCAACAGCGAGAGCGTGATGCGCACCCTGCGCGAGCTCGTCCGCCGCGCCGACGTGGACGCGCGCGAGGCCGGCTTCCTGCGCGCCATGGCCATCGAGGTGGTGAAGTACCTGAAGCGCGCCGGCGTCTACGAGGAGCGTGGGCCGGCGGCGAAGGAGGAGGGAGTGGGGGAAGCGGCGGAGTAAGGCCGCGTCAGGCGTCTTCCTCCGTGTAGCCCGGCTCGCCGGGGAGCTTGATCTCCCAGGGATCGACGTGCTCGATCCTCTCGTTCCGCCAAAGGACCATCGGTACGCCCCCCGCGCGGTGCCGCCGGACGGCATCGCCAAACGCGAGACCGAATGCCTCGTCAATCGCCGAGCGGTCGCGGATCACCGCTTCGATGTCCTTCCCTGCGCGCTTCGCTCCCATGACGATCACCTCCTGTGCTTCCTTGCGGGCGGCGCTACTAGCGTCGCCCAGTCACCTGCTTTCAGAATCTGGCAGGCCGCATCACCCACGCCAAGTGCGACGGGAGCCAGGCGGCCGGAATTCGCTCTCGTCGCATCGTACACCATCCAATCGGTCACGGCCCACCGATACACCTCGCGGAAGTTGTCGATACTGCGATTGTACCGCCGCCGTACGTCCTCAGGCGGGACAGCATGGCCTCCGAGCCGCACCCGGGTAGTGACGCGCTCAACGGAGAACTCGGCGGAAGGCACCCACAAATAGAACAGGTGGATGGCATAGCCGTCGGCGCGGAGGCGCTCGAGGGTGCGGCGATGCGCGAGGCCGGAGAGCGTGGTCTCGAACGCGAAGTCGGCGCGTGCGCGGCGGAGCTCGTCCAGCCGCGCTAGCATGATGCGGCCGGCCTGCATCGCGGCCGAGGCGGGATCGAACCCGGCCAGCCCCTGGGCGATGACGTCCGCGTTCACGAACGTGCCGACCTCGAACGCGCCGACGAGCAGGCGCGGGGCCAGCGTGCTCTTCCCCGCGCCGTTCGGCCCGGCGAGAATCACGGCGTGCGGCTGCGGCGAGTCCGTCATCGGCTCCGGATCCGGGGGTGCGCGACGACTCACGTTAGCCCCGGATCGCGCCCGGACACAACACTGCGGACCCGAACCTGCAAGGCTGCGCCGCCGGATCGCGAGCGGAGAGGCGGATGGCGAAGCGGGCGCGCGGGGTGGGGCGGAGGTTCGTGGGGATCTCGGGGTGGACGTATCCCGGGTGGCGGCGCGTATTCTATCCCGAGGGGCTGGCGCACCGCCGGGAGCTGGAGTACGCCAGCCGGAAGATGGACTCCATCGAGATCAACGGCTCGTTCTACTCCCTCCAGCGCCCGTCGAGCTACGAGAAGTGGTACGACGAGACGCCGCCCGGCTTCGTGTTCGCGGTGAAGGGGAGCCGCTTCATCACCCACATGCTCAAGCTGCGCAACGTGGAGACGGCGCTCCCCAACTTCTTCGCGTCGGGGGTGCTGCGGCTGCGCGAGAAGCTGGGGCCCGTCCTCTGGCAGTTTCCCGAGCGGATGCCGGCGGACCTGGAGCGCTTCGCCCGGTTCCTGGAGGCGCTGCCGAAGTCGACGGATGAGGCGGCGGAGATCGCCAGGCGCCACGACCACCGCCTGGACGGCCGCGCGTGGACGGAGGCCGAGGTGGCGATGCCCGTGCGCCACGCGTTCGAGATCCGCCACCCGGGCTTCCTCGGCCCCGAGTTCGTCGCCCTGCTGCGCGAGCACAATGCGGCGCTGGTGTTCGCCGACACGGCGGGGCGCTGGCCCTATGCCGAGGACGTCACGGCGGACTTCATCTATATCCGCCTGCACGGTGCCGAGCAGCTCTACGCCAGCGGCTACAGCGACGAGCAGCTGGACTGGTGGGCCGCGCGCATCCGCGAGTGGCGGCGCGGCTGCCAGCCCGCCGACGCGACGTGCGTGGCCCCGCGCGCCGGGGATGTCGCCACGGGGCGCGACGTGTACGTCTACTTCGACAACGACGCCAAGGTGCACGCGCCCTTCGACGCCATGCGCCTGATCGAGCGTCTGCCCTGACACCTCACCACCGGGAGGGGCGATTGGACGGGACTGCGAAGCCGCGGACGGCGCTGGTGCTCGGCGCGACGGGACTCGTCGGCGGCCACTGCGTCGACCTGCTGCTGGGGGATGACGCCTGGTCGCGCGTGACCGTGGTCGGGCGTCGGACGATCCATCGCGAGCACGCGAAGCTGGAGCAGCGCGTGGCCGACTTCGACCGGCTGGACGAGGCGGCGGACGTGTTCGCCGCGGACGACGTGTTCTGCTGCCTGGGGACGACGATCCGGAAGGCGGGCTCGCAGGAGGCGTTCCTGCGCGTGGACCACGACTATCCCGTCGCGGCGGCGCGCTTGGCGAGCGAGCGCGGGGCGACGCGCTTCCTGCTCGTCACCGCGCTGGGGGCGGACGCCGGGTCGCGCATCTTCTACAACCGCGTGAAGGGCGAGGTGGAGCGGGACGTGGCCGCGCTTCCGTTCGCCGGGGTGCTGTTCGCGCGCCCGTCGCTGATCCTGGGCGAACGCACCGAGCGCCGCCGCAGCGAGGCCATCGCGCAGAAGGTGATGCCGCTGCTTTCGCCGCTCCTGCTGGGCCCGCTGCGGAAGTACCGCGCGATTGACGCGCGCGCCGTCGCCGCCGCGATGGTGCGGCTCGCGCGCGAGCGCTTCACCGGCGTGCGCATCGTCGAATCCGACGAGCTGCAGGCCCTCGGCGGCTGATCCCAATCCCCCAAAGAATCTCACGCGGAGACGCGGAGGCGCGGAGAAACTCGGCGGCGGCAACTGAGTTCTCCGCGTCTCCGCGCCTCCGCGTGAGACAAAAAGATCGCCGGGGGTGGATCCTAACCGAATCACCGGTTCCGGTGTCGTTCCTTGACACCGGGAAACACGCGTTCGATTCTACGCGCACACAGACCTCCCCGTCACCCATCGGCGCGGCCCGCCGGCCCGTACACAGCGTACGGCGGCCCGCGCGTGACCCATCCCCGAGGAGAGCCGATGCCGAGAGCCTTCCGCGCCGCGGCGGCCGCGGTCGTGCTGGCCGCGTCCGGGCTGCACGCGCAGTCTCGTCTCACCACCCCGCAGGAGCAGTTCGGCCACGAGATCGGCGCCGACTATCAGCTGCCCAACTACACGCAGCTGGTGGCCTACTGGCAGAAGCTGGCGCAGCAGAGCGACCGGATGAAGCTGGTGGACATCGGCCGCACGGCCGAGGGGCGCACGCAGTACATGGCCATCGTCAGCAGCCCCGAGAACCTGCGCAACGTCGAGCACTACCGGCAGATCGCCGAGCGGCTGGCGCACGCGCGCGGGGTGGACTCGCTGCAGGCCCGGCAGCTGGCGCGCGAGGGGAAGGCCATCGTCTGGATCGACGGCGGGCTGCACGCCAGCGAGGTGCTGGGCGCGCAGCAGCTGATGGAGACGCTCTGGCAGCTGGTCTCGCGCAGCGACCCCGAGACGACGCGCATCCTGAACGACTGCATCGTCCTGTTCGTGCACGCGAACCCGGACGGGATGGAGCTGGTCTCCAACTGGTACATGCGCGACCCCGACCCGAACAAGCGCACGCTCAACGGGCTCCCCCGGCTCTACCAGAAGTACATCGGCCACGACAACAACCGGGACTTCTACGCCTCCACGCAGCCGGAGACGGAGAACATGAACCGGGTGATGTACACGCAGTGGTTCCCGCAGATCGTCTACAACCACCACCAGACGGGGCCCACGGGGACGGTGATGTTCGCGCCGCCCTTCCGCGACCCGTTCAACTACGTGTACGACCCCATCATCCCCGTGGAGATCGACCTGGTGGGCGCGGCCATGCACTCGCGCTTCGAGGCCGAAGGGAAGCCGGGGGTGACCATGCGGAAGGGGTCGAGCTACTCGACCTGGTGGAACGGCGGGCTGCGGACCACGGCCTACTTCCACAACATGGTCGGCCTGCTGACGGAGACCATCGGCAACCCCACGCCGATGGACATCCCCTTCGTGGTGAACCAGCAGCTGCCGCGGGCGGATCTCCCGTACCCCATCGAGCCGCAGCGCTGGCACTTCCGGCAGTCCATCGACTACTCGGTGACGGCGAACTACGCGGTGATGGACGTGGCCAGCCGCTACCGCGAGACCTTCCTGTACCGCATCTGGCGGATGGGGGCCAACTCCATCGCCCGCGGCAGCCGCGACAACTGGACGACCTATCCCAGCCGGCTGGACCAGGTGGCCGACTCGCTGCGCGCGCGCCGGGGGACGGCGGGGCCCAACGCGGTGATGGTGCCCGGCGGCCAGTTCCAGGGCGCGCCGAACCCCGAGGAGTCGCGCCGCCTGCTGGCCCTCCTGCACCGCCCCGAGTGGCGCGACGCGCGCGGCTACGTGATCCCCGCCGACCAGCCCGACTTCGCCACGGCGACCAAGTTCGTCAACACGCTGCTGGAGAACGGGATCGAGGTGATGCGCGCTACCTCCTCGTTCACCGTCGCGGGGAAGACGTACCCGGCCGGATCGCTGGTGGTGAAGACGGACCAGCCCTTCCGCCCGCACGTGCTGGACATGTTCGAGCCGCAGGACCACCCGAACGACTTCCTCTATCCCGGCGGCCCGCCGATCCCGCCGTACGACGTGGCGGGGTGGACGCTGGCGTACCAGATGGGGGTGAAGTTCGACCGGGTGATGGAGGGCTTCACCGGCCCGTTCGAGCGGGTGACGGCGTGGAACCTTCCGAACCCCCCGGGGCGCGTCTTCAACCCGCGCTGGACGCCGGCGGGATACGCGTTCTCGCCGCGGCAGCTCGAGTCGTTCGAGGCGGTGAACCGCCTGTTGGCGATGGGCGCCGAGGTGCGACGCGTGGAGACGGGCGGAGCGGGCGACGGCCCCCGCGCGGGCGACTTCTACGTGGCGGCCAACGCCCGGGCGAGGCACGACAGCATCGACGCGCTGGCGCGCGAGCTGGGGGTGGACTTCCAGGCGGTGCAGCGCGCGCCGTCGGGGTCGAGGCCGCTGCACCGGCTGCGCATCGGCCTGTGGGACCGCTACGGCGGGTCGATGCCCAGCGGGTGGACGCGCTGGATCTTCGAGCAGTTCCGCTTCCCCTACCAGGTGGTGTACGCGCCCGAGCTCGACGCGGGGAACCTGAACGCGAAGTACGACGTGCTGGTGTTCGTGGACGGCGGCATCCCCGCGGCCGACCGGCAGGGCGGCGGCGGCGGCGGGTTCGGGGGGATGCCCGACCCGGCGAGCGTCCCCGCCGAGTACCGGAACCAGCTCGGCAACGTCACCGTCGCCCGGACGGTGCCGCAGCTGAAGGCGTTCCTGGAGAACGGGGGGACGATCGTCACCGTCGGCGGGTCGACGGCGCTGGCGCGGCACCTGGGGCTGCCGGTGACCGACGCGCTGGTGGAGCGCGCGGCCGACGGCACCGAGCGGCACCTGCCGAACGAGAAGTTCTACATCCCCGGCTCCATCCTGCGCGTGGCGGTGGACCCGTCGCAGCCCGCCGCGTGGGGGATGGAAGACCACGTGGACGTGATGTTCGACGAGAGCCCGGTGATGCGCCTGGGCCCCGACGCGGCCGCGAGGGGCGTGCGCCGCATCGCCTGGTTCGACAGCGAGCGGCCGCTGCGCAGCGGGTGGGCGTGGGGGCAGCAGTACCTGAACAACGGCGTGGCCGCCGCCGAGGCGGACGTGGGCCGCGGCAAGCTGTTCCTCTTCGGCCCGGAGATCACCTTCCGCGCCCAGCCGTACGGCACGTTCCGGTTCCTGTTCAACTCCCTCTACTCCGCCGCCGAAACGCGCTGAGCGGCGGAGGGTGATGGAGACGGGGCCCGCGGCGATCCTGCCGCGGGCCCCGCGTCTTGATGCGTCGACGGAGGGGCTACACGCCGCCAGCGACGATCGCGGACTTCGTGGTGCCGGCGACGTCCAGCCATCCGGCCTGCGCCTGCAGCTCGCGGTAGACCTCGCTCGCGCCCCTCACCGTCTCCAGCGGGAAGTCGCCGTCCTTCGCTTCGAACTCGAACGAGAACTCGGCCACCATCGGGTAGTGCTTCTGCGTGTCCTCGTCGATGACGTACCAGAAGGTGTGGCTCATCTCCAGCCGCGGCCCGCTGCCGAAGCGGAAGCCGCCCACGTGCCGAACCACCTCCGTCACCACCAAGTCGTCCACGCGTACCAGCTCCGTCTCGCCGAGGATCTTCAGGTCCTGCAGCGCGGGGAAGAGCGCGGCAGCCTCGCCGACGGTCTTCGGCAGCATCTCCTCCTTCTGGTCCTTGAGCGTGTTCGAACGTGAGTACTGGCTGGTGAACGGCGGGACGATGTCTTCCTCGAACTTCTGATCCCCATCCTGTGTAGCCGACGCGTCCTTCGAGGCGGCGAGGAGCCGGTCGGGAGAGCGGAACTTCACGGTGAGATCCAGCTTGTCTTTCTTCTTCTGGCGTACGCGCAGGATCCAGCCCTGGTTGCGGAAGCCGTTGTCGCGCGTGTCGAGGAACGATGTGGACCGCCGCTTCTCGTCGAAATCGGCATCGTCCAGCTTGTCAGGAGGCTCAGGTTTCCCCGACGCCTTCTCATTCTCGACCTCCTGCTGCGAGAGTCGCGTCCCGCCAGCGCGTTCGATGACACGAGCAACCAGTCCCATCCACTCCTTGCTCGCGTCGTCGCGGTTGTGGAAGCGCGTGGTGCTGAGCAGGAGCTTGTACTCGCGCGAGTTGATCTCTGATGTGGGCATCGTGGCAGCGGGGGGGATGAAGGTGGAGGAGCGGGACGTCTCGATGTGAGCCGCCCTTGAAGATTCGTTGGCCGGGAGAGATGTTTTTCCTGCGCGAGTCTCGCGGCGTGCCGCCGTGGATTCGGTCGCACGTCCGCAATTCCCCATCTCGCAACAAGATGACGGAGAAGATGTTGAGAAGCCTTCGGCCGGTCCTCGCCGCGATGATTGCGGCCACGCTGGTGAGCACCGGCGCCGATGCGCAGGGCAGCACCGCGCCGCAGCAGACCACGGTCATCCTCGTCCGCCACGGCGAGAAGGACACCTCCAACCCGCTGGACCCCGATCCCGCCCTGAGCCCGGCCGGCCAGCAGCGCGCGCGGGACCTGTACCAGCTGCTGAAGGGCCGCCACGTCGACGCGATCATCACCACGCAGCTCGGCCGCACGCGGCTGACCGCGGCCCCGCTCGCCGACTCGCAGCACATCACCGCCGAAGTGGTGCCGGCGACCCGCGACGCGCAGGCCAACGCCGCGGACGTAGCCCAGTCGATCCGCACGCGCCACGCGGGCCAGACCGTGCTCGTCGTCGGCCACAGCAACACCGTCACGAAGATCATCGCCGCGCTGGGCGGCCCCGCGCTGGCCGACATCTGCGACTCGGCGCACGGCAACCTGTTCACGCTGGTGCTGCCCGCGAACGGCACGCCGCGGCTGGAGCGCGCCCATTACGGCGCCGCCGACCCGCCCGACGACGCGTGCGCGGACGGCCTCCGCAAGCCGTGAGACGGAGCGCCGCGGCCCTCGGGCCGCGGCGCTCAGTCCAGGTGCCTCTGCTCGCCCACGGCGTAGGACTCGCGCAGCCAGGCGGCCACCTCGGCGTCGATCTCGTCGGCGTGGCGGATGCGGAAGTGGTGCACGTGGTTGCGCGGCGAGATGGACTCGACGCGGGTGAATCGCGGATGCTCCAGCCGCCGCGCCAGCACCACGTGCGCGTCCAGCCGGTCCGCGCGCACGGTCACCGCGGCGAAGATCATCCGCACCTGGAAGCCGATGCGCGTCCGGGCGGGCGCAAGGATCACCGGCCCGCACGCCGCCACTGCCTCGGCGAAGCGCCGGTAGAGCTCCACCACGTGCTGACCCTTCCCCGCCAGGTGCTGCTCGACGGAGGCGACCACGCACGAATGCGTCTGGTTGACGTTCGCGAACGGCCGCCCGCACGTCGGGCATCGCCACAACTCGCGATCATGCATCGCTTCCACCCCGTCTGGCGCCGACAGCGGTCCTTCACCCTCCGTTTCCGGGATTGGCGGGCACCGGGGTGGCACCCGCCGTGAACAGCATCCGCCAGCCGAGCGTCAGGGGCAGATGTAAGCGCCGCAGCGTGTTGCGTTGATAGAGCAGTCGCAGCCGGTTGCGTCGCAGCTGTAGCCCGTCGGGTCCGTGCAGTTCGCGCACGTGTCGTCGTCGCACGTGTAGGCGCAGGTGTTGGGGCACGTGTCGGCGCAGGTGGGGCAGCCCGGGCACGTGCAGTTGGTGTAGCAGGTGCACTGCTCGCCGAAGACGGTGCCCTTCCGCTTCTCCGCCACCGTCGTCTGGAACGAGTCGACGGCCAGTTGCTCTAGGTTCAGCGTGAGCTTGCTGCGCATGGGCCCTCCGGGGCGCGGGGATGGATGCCGGTCGTCGCGCCCTCGCGAGACCGACGCGAACGGCCGCGCCCTCTGCGAGGCGCGGCCCCTGTTTTCACATGGCCAAAGTAATGCCCGTCGGAGAGCAACACGTCCTGGTCTGTTCAGGCGTGTTAAGGCACAAACAGGACGTAAAATAACCGGAGCGTTTCACGGGCATCATCCCGATCACAGTGAGGGCACCGGTGCGCACCGCGACCGGCACCGGATGACGATCCGGGGGAAACACATGACGCAATTTAAAGGCCGAAAGAGATAGCCAGACGAAGTGGCCAGTGACGAGAGTGGGATGCTCGGACGACCCGACCACCGATTCGCCAACAACTCAGCACTCAGGCACACTCAGCACTTCCCGTCAGGCATCCCCCCACACCACCGTACGGACGTTCCCCACAGACGGTGGGACGCCGCCCCGCGTACATTCCCGCGCGCACGCGGCGCCTGTAGCAGATGCGGCCCTGCGCTTGCGTCCCCGCGCGTGCAGGTCTGGCGTGCCGGTGGCGGGAATGGTAGAATGCCCGGCTTCCGACGACCCGTCCCGCGCCGCCATCCGTTTTCCGGACCCGGCGTGGGGGCGGGCCGGACGCGTGCGCCGCAGACGAACGCCGAAAACGATCACCGCCGATGAAGTCACGAGCGACCCTCGCCGGACCGCCCCGGGACGCCGCCGCCGCCCTCGCGCGCCTGGCGCGCGGCGCCAGCATGGCCGCCGTCCCGCTGCTGCTGGCCGGGTGCGGCGAGGACCACGTCCGCAAGTATCCGCAGACGGTCTTCCACCCCACCACCGAGTACGCCCGCATCACCGACAGGCTGTTCATGCTGTCGCTGTACCTGGGCGTGGCCGTGGGCATCGCGGTGCTGGCGGTGCTGGTGTACTTCCTGTGGAAGTTCCGCTACCAGCCCGGCGCGCCCGAGCCCAGGCAGATCCACGGCAACACGCGCCTCGAGGTGGCGTGGACGCTGATCCCGGCCATCATCCTGGCCGTGATCGCCATCCCCACCGTGAAGGCCATCTTCGAAACGCAGCCCGACCCCTCCACGCTGCCCCCGAATACCGTCACCATCGAGGTGATCGGCAAGCAGTGGTGGTGGGAGTTCCGCTATCCGCAGCCCAACGGCGACACCGTGGTCACCGCCAACGAGATCCACGTTCCCGTGGACCGCACGGTGCACCTGGTGCTGAAGAGCGACAACGTGCTGCACTCGTTCTGGGTGCCGCAGATGGGGGGCAAGCGCGACCTGATCCCCAACCGCATCAACCACCTGGTGTTCAAGCCCGAGGAAGCCGGCGTGTACTTCGGGCAGTGCGCCGAGTTCTGCGGCTCCAGCCACTCGCTGATGCGCATGCGGATGGTGGCCCACAGCGGCAACGGCTACGAGCAGTGGCTGGCCAACGAGGCGCGCCCGGCGGTGGAGCCGGTGGCCAGCGACTCGGCGGTGCAGCTGGGCAAGCAGCTGGTGACCACCGGCGCCTGCGCCGGGTGCCACTACATCGAGGGCACGGCCATGAACGCGCACGTGGGGCCGGCGCTGACCCACTTCGGGCGCCGCCGCACGCTGGCCGGGGGGATCGTGGAGAACGACGCCGAGAACCTGCGGCGCTGGCTGGCCGACCCGCCCGCGGTGAAGCCGGGCTCCAAGATGCCCAACCTGAACCTGACGGACCAGCAGATCACCTACATCTCCGCCTACCTGCAGTCGCTGCAGTAGGCGCGGGACAGCACGCAGGACGCGCGGCGGGGGAGCGAGCCCGCCGCGCGCACGACCCGATCCGGCGCGCCCAGGCCCCGAGCGGCGCGCCCGAACCGATGGAGCAGGAATGGCTTCGACAGCAACGGTTGCCGCACCCCACGCCCCGGCCGTGGCCCACTACGAGCCCACGGGGCTCTGGAGCTGGATCACGACCGTGGACCACAAGCGGATCGGGATCCTGTACGGGGTCACCGCGTTCCTCTGGTTCCTGGTGGCGGGCGTCGAGGCGCTGATGATCCGCGTGCAGCTCTTCGTGCCCAACAACCACTTCGTGACGGCCGAGACCTACAACTCGCTGTTCACGATGCACGCGCTGACCATGATCTTCGGCGCGCTGATGCCGCTGACGGCGGCGTTCTTCAACTTCATCGTGCCGCTGCAGATCGGCGCGCGCGACGTGGCCTTCCCGCGGCTGAACGCGCTCTCGTACTGGCTGTTCCTGTTCGGCTCGCTCTTCCTGAACTTCGGCTGGGTCCTGAAGGCCGCGCCCGACTCGGGGTGGTTCGCGTACGCGCCCATCACCACGCTGCCGTACTCGCCGGGCATGCACATGGACTTCTACGTCCTGGGGCTGCAGGTGCTCGGCCTGTCGTCGATCATCGCCAGCTTGAACTTCATCATCACCATCATCAACCTGCGCGCGCCGGGGATGCGGCTGATGCGCATGCCGATCTTCACCTGGATGACGCTGATCACCTCGGTGCTGATCGTGACGGCCATGGCGGTGTTCACCATCGCCGTGACCGAGCTGATGTTCGACCGGCTGTTCGGCACCAACTTCTACAACACGGTGAGCGCCGGGGCCGACCCGCTCCTCTGGCAGCACCTGTTCTGGATGTTCGGCCACCCCGAGGTGTACATCCTCATCATCCCCATCATGGGGATGATCTCCGAGGTGCTCCCCACCTTCAGCCGCAAGCCGCTGTTCGGCTACAACGTGATGGTGTTCAGCGGCGTGCTGATCGGCTGGCTGGGGTGGGGCGTGTGGAGCCACCACATGTTCGCCACGGGGATGGGGCCCATCGCCGACAGCTTCTTCTCGCTGTCGACCATGCTCATCGCCATCCCCACGGGGATCAAGATCTTCAACTGGCTGGGCACGCTGTACGGCGGCAGCATCCGCTTCACCACCGCGATGCTCTTCGCCGTGGCGTTCATCGCCATGTTCACCATCGGCGGGATCAGCGGGGTGATGCACGCCTCCGCGCCCAGCGACCTGCAGCAGAGCGACACCTACTTCATCGTGGCCCACATACACTACGTGTTCTTCGGGGGCACGGTGCTGGGGCTGTGGGCGGCGCTGTACTACTGGTATCCCAAGGTCTTCGGGCGGCTGCTGGACGAGAAGCTGGGGCAGTTCCACTTCTGGTCGACCTTCGTGGGGATGAACCTGACCTTCTTCCCCATGCACTTCGTGGGGATGTTCGGGATGCCGCGCCGCACCTGGACCTACGGGCCGGAGCAGGGCTTCACCGCCTACAACCAGGCGGAGACGGTGGGCGCGTTCATCATCGCGCTGGGGACCCTGGTCTTCGCCATCAACCTGTTCACCGCCTGGAAGCGCGGGCGCATCGCGGGGCCGAACCCGTGGGGCGCGGCCACGCTGGAGTGGAGCATCCCCAGCCCGCCGCCGGCCTACAACTTCCGCGAGATCCCGGTGGTGCACAGCCGCATGCCGCTGTGGGAGGACGACCCCACCAAGGAGGCGGGGATCCCGCACGGGCGCGTGGAGGAGGAGACGGAGCAGGTGACCATCGCCGGCACGCAGGTGGCGGCGGTGCGCGACGTGCACGACGAGAACAAGATGAGCGCGCACGACCTGGGCATTCACCTGCCGCCGCCGTCGTTCTGGCCCATCGTGCTGGCGGCGGGGATCAGCGCCATCTTCATCGGCCTGATCTTCCGGCAGGTGCCCGCGACGTCGGCCTGGCACAACGCCTGGTACCTGATGTTTGCCGGCATCGCGACCACGGTGGTGTCGATCTACGCCTGGGCGTTCGAGCCGGGGCACTGAACGGATAGGGGACAGGGAACAGGGAACAGGGGACGGCACGAAACGGCGTCCCCGCCCCGCTCCGGCTCGCTGTCCCCTGGAACCTGTACCCTGTACCCTCTGCGGTCATGGATTCTTCGCACGCGATGAGCGCGCACGCGGCCAGCCCGGCGCACATCGACACCAGCACCGGGCTGGACAGCCGCAAGATGGCGTTCTGGACCTTCATCGGCTCCGAGTGCCTGCTGTTCGGCTCGCTGATCGCCACCTACATGGCGTACAAGGGGCGCAGCATCAACCCGCCCTATCCGCACGACGTGGTGATCAACGGGAAGGCCTTCCACGGCATCCTGAACATCCCCCTGACCTCGTTCAGCACCTTCATCCTGCTGATGAGCTCGGTGGCCATGGTGTTCGCGCTGTGGAACGTGCAGCGCGGCAACAAGCCGTGGGACGCCTTCTGGCTGTTCATGACGGCGCTGGGCGGCTCGATCTTCCTGGGGTGCCAGGTGTTCGAGTTCACCCACTTCTACCACGAGGGGCTGACGCTGAGGAGCAACCTCTTCGGCAGTACCTTCTACGTGCTGACCGGCTTCCACGGCGCGCACGTGACGGTGGGGATCATCTACCTGATTACGCTGGGGGTGATGGCGCTGCGCGGCCGCATCGGCCCCGAGCGCACGCTGAACGTGGAGATCGCGGGCCTGTACTGGCACTTCGTGGACGTGATCTGGATCGTGATCTTCCCCCTGGTCTACCTCATCCGTTAGGCGGGCGTGATGACGAGCGAAACGCGCGAGATCGTGCACGACCAGCACGCGCACCCCGGGTGGCGCTTCTACGGGGTGATCGGGGTCATCCTCCTGGTGTTCACCGCGCTGGAGATCGTGGGCTACATCGGCGAGACCAAGGGGTGGTACTCGGGCGGCGCGGCGGCGGCCATCATCCTGGTGCTGAGCGCGGCCAAGTTCTTCAGCGTGGTCGCGTACTACATGCACCTGAAGTTCGACAACAAGCTCTTCACCGGGATCTTCGTGTTCCCCGCGGTGCTGGGCTGCCTGGTCATCGGCGGGATGATCCTGCTCTTCCACGTGGTGCACGGCGAGGCCACGCAGCTCCACGGCGAGATGGAGCTGCGCCCGCAGATGGACGCGGCCGCCACCCAGACCCCGGTGGGCGCCCCGGCGGCGCACTGACGGCGGGGGAGAGGGTACAGGGGACGGGGGACAGCCTGCCGGGGTGATGGCGGGCTGTCCCTTCTCCCGTATCTGCCGGGACGAGTTTCGAGGGACCTTCGAGGAGCATGCAGTCGATGAACGCGGTATCCACCCTGGCCCTGCTGCACGCGCAGTCGTTCGACTGGCGGGTGTGGAAGCTGTACCCGAGCTTCATGGTGGGGTGGCTCCTCTTCGCCGCCCTCTACTTCCTCTGCATCGGCCCGCTGCGCCATCGCTTCCCGGGGTCGAAGCCGGCCACGCCGCGGCAGGTGGCCAGCTTCTCGTTCGCCCTGGCGGCGATGCTGCTGTCGCTGCAGGGGCCGCTGCACGAGATCTCCGACTACTACCTGTTCAGCGCGCACATGGTGCAGCACCTGGTGCTGATCCTGCTGATGCCGCCGTTCCTGCTGGCCGGGATCCCCGACTGGCTGCTGCGGCCCGCGCTGAAGCCCCGCCCGGTGCTCGCCGTGGCCCGCGCGCTCACGCTGCCGCTGATCGCGTTCTCGCTGAACAACGTGATCTTCCTGGCTTGGCACTTTCCCGGGCCGTACGACCTGATGATGCGGCACCACGCCGTCCACATCACCATGCACCTGATGATCATGGTGACGGGGGTGATCATGTGGTGGCCGGTGATGAGCCCGCTGCCGGAGCTGCCGCGGATCGCGCCGCCGCTGCAGATGGTCTACCTCTTCCTGGTCGGCATCCCGATGATGATCTCGGCGGCGCTGATCACCTTCTCGGGCACGCCGCTCTACCAGTGGTACGTGCAGGCGCCGCGCATCTTCGGCATCAACCCGCTCGACGACCAGCGGCTGGGCGGGGTGATCATGTGGGTGCCGGGGGGACTGGTGCTGTGGATCGCCATCACCGCCGTCTACTTTCGCTGGACGCAGCGCGAGGTGGTGGAAGACGAGAAGGACGTGAAGATCCGCCCGCCCGTGAACCGCGCCGGGATGATCGTCCCCCCGCCGTACCCGAACCCTTAGCGTTGTCGGGCGATGCAGGGGATGGGACGATGCGAGTGAACTCGCGGCTACAACCACACGCAGTCCGCCTTCGCGGACTTCGATTCAGCGTCTTCGCGAGGTCGGCCGTCAGAGGAGTATCACCACAAGGACGTCATCCTGAGGGAGCCTAAGCGACCGAAGGATCCATACTTGCGGCTGCACGACAGCATGCGGAACGCCCCCGCGCCTCGATCGGCGCGGGGGCGTTCTGCATCCTTCCGAGGCTATCGGCCGGTGCGCGCGAACGGGTGCTCGAGGCTGAGATAGAGGAAGATCGCGCGCTCGCCGCGGCTGGGGCCCACGCCGAAGGGGACGGCCACGCCGGGGACGATCTGCAGCCCGCCCGGCAGGTTCCACCCGAACCGCACGCCGGGCGAGATGGTGGCGCTGTTCCCCGATTCCGTCGCGTCCGGTCCGACGACGGACTGGTCGCGCGACCAGACGCCCTCGACGAAGAGGTTGAACATCGGCCGCACCAGCCACACGGCGCTCTGCGCGAGGTAGACGGAGGTCGTCGCCGCCTCGTTGCCGATCGTGTCCCTCGCCTTCGGCGTCCACGTGACGCCCGCGTTGGAGTGCGCGACGAGACGATCCTTCACCAGCACCACGCTCACCGGCACCGCGCCCTGGAAGCCCACGCCGCCGCTGCCGAATCCCCGCTCCTCGTCGCCCGTGGGGAGGATCACGCTCAGGCGCGGCGAGACGGCGAGCGCCGCATCTCCATCCCCCACCAGCTGGTAGCGGTAGTTGACGAAGATGTCGCCGATCCCCGTCTCGCCCGCGGCGTGCGCGAGGGGGAGGGTGTAGCTGAGCTGGTGCGCCTGACCCCAGAGCGGCCACTCCTGGGTGAGCGTGTACGACCAGTCGCCGCCGCGGTCGCGCACGAAGTTGCTGATGTGCTGCACCACGCCGCGCTCCTGGTTGTACGCCTCCTCCACGAGGAAGCTGTTGTCCTGGATCGGCGTGGTGGTGGTATCGGTCTGCGCGCGCAACGGCGCGGCGGCCGCGAGCGCGGCGGCGACGGCAAGATTTCGAATGTGCAACGGAGTTGGGTGTCGAGGGTGGGACTCGAACCACGAATCCACGCCAGTCTAGCGCGAGTCACGCGAACGCGCGAGCCCGCCTCCGCGCGGGGCGGAGGCGGGCTCGTGGAGATGCGGTGGGGTCCGCGATCAGAACAGCGTCACGCCGAGCATGAACTGGTTGCGCTCCAGGTCCGGGCTCTGGCTCTTCGACGCCGAGTCGCTCACGTGCCGGTACTGGCCGTCGACGCCGATCAGCTTGGTGAGCTGCATGCGCAGCCCCAGCTGGAAGCCGAGCTGGGTGCGGCTGTCCTCGACCTTCGGCGACGCCTCGCCGGAGGTGACATCCTCGATGGTGTAGCGGCCGATCCCCGCGTGCACGCCCGCATAGGGGCGGATGGGGAGGACGGGGATCTTCGCGAAGTAGTTGGCCTCGGCCAGCACCGAGAAGCTGGTGGTCTCGGTGTTCACGTCGGTGGCCTTTCCCTCGGTGTAGGCGCTGAGGCCCACGCCGATGCCGATGGGCAGCACGTATTCCGCGCCGATGCTGAACCCGTCGGGCGACGGAACGTCGCTGAAGCCGGAGTCCTGGCTGTCGCGCACGTTGGTCTCGTTGAACACGTAGTGCCCTTTCAGCGCGAACCCCGACTGCGCGTGCAGCGTCGGCGCCGCGGCGAAGGCCGCCAGCGCGGCCAGTGCGAACGTCGTCTTCCTCATCCTGCGTCTGCTCCCATCCATGGTGATGCGGATCGGTGATCGATCCGCCGCCCCGGCGGCCCTCCGCCGTTGCACGTGCCGTCTACCCGCTTGATGTGCAACAAGATCCGCATCGGGCAGCAGGTCCGCGAGGGGACGGATGGCTGAAGCCGCGGCTGGAACATTGGAAAGCCTCGCAGAGGTGATCACCGCGTCCGCGGCGCCGATCAGGACGCCGATCGCCAGCCCGGGCAGCCACGGCGGGGCGTTGCTCACCTGCAGCGCTCCCACTGCCATACCAGTCACCGCCCCGATGGCGAAGCGGTTCAGGAACGCCGATCAGTGCTGCGCGCTTGTCCGGGTTTCTCCTCGTCTTCGGCTACTGCTTCTGGATCAACCTGGCGCAACCGCTACTCTTTCGATTTCTCCTCCTCGCTCGGCTCCTCTCCGGGCTTGTAGCGCGGCTTGGGCTGCGGCAGCAGGAAGAAGGCGACGCACAGTAGCGCGATGGCCACTCCGACGCGCGGCGCCGCGACCGCGACCGGAACTGCGGCGATCTGGATCAGCGTCGCAATGCCGTAGCGGCGCGTCATCTGCTGGAGGAAATCGGGTGCGAGCCGTTCGTCCATCACCCGGCGGCCCGCCATCCCGTAGAACCACTTGCCCATCCAGGTGCAGGCGGTCAGGGCGAGGCCGGCAACCAGGGTCACCGACGCGACGGGCTCGAAGCGCGTGCCGAGGTGGAAGCACCAGACGCGGACGGGATAGGGGATGACGACGATGGCCAGCAGGAACAGGAGGTTGATCGCGCTGAACCAGTGATCGCTCTTGGCGTAGATGCGGCCCGAATAATGGTGCTGCAGCCAGTAGGCGCCGATCACGACATAGCAGACTACCAACGCGAGATGTTCGCGCCACTGCTCGGCCATGGCCCTCGCCAGATCGCTGTAGCCGTGCGGGCCGTCGGGAGATCCGGGGACCTTGGTCTCGACGATCAACAGGGTCAGCGCGATTGCGAAAACCGCGTCGCTGAACCCCTCGAAACGATTGAGTCCGCGCTCGGCACCATGGGTCCGCGCGTGGGTGCGTTGAGCCATCGCTCCTCCTCGCCGGTGACGCCGGGACGCAGCTTCTTACCCTCTCCGCTCCATCGGGGGCGTTTGGGGGGCCGAAGGACAACGCAAAGGGAGTGCCCCCGGTGGGTAGGGCAATGGTGCTCCGCAGATGGAGGTGAGCGGCGCAACCCCTTCCGCGACGCGGATCGTACGGCGGCCCGTGGCCATCTCCAGCGCAGGACGATGCTCCCGATTACGATTCCGCTCCGACTCGACCTGGCCAGTCCCGCGTTCAAGGCCAATCCGCACCCCGCCTGCGCGAGGCTGCGCGACGAGACGCCGGTGTTCCGCTCGCGGATCGGGTCGCCGGCGGCCGGCGTGGCTGGTGGCACGTGCACGACGTTGCGCTGCTGGAAAGCGACACCCCGAGGCACGCAATCCGCGCCCGGTTCGGCGCCGCCTGCGCGAGGCTTCAACTGCGTCCTTGGGCCGGGCTGAGCGGAGCACAGCCTGCGCAGCAGGCTTCCCAATGTTCCAGCCGCGGGTTTACCCGCCCGTCGAAACCCCGCCGCGATATGAAAGACACCTGTCACGCGAAAGCCCCCGCGGATCCGCATCGGATCCGTGGGGGCTTGTCTGTCGTCCGGCGATCCGGGTTACGAGCCGATCGCCGCGTTCAGCATCTCCTCGCCGCCGGACTGGCCGGAGACGAGCTCGCCCAGGTCGGGGACGGACTCGTCCAGGATCTGCTCCACCTGCTGGCGGTCGGCGGCCGAGACCTCGCGCGGGTGCGTGGGGCCGGAGCCGACGGTCAGCGCCAGCGCGGCGCCGGCGATCCCCGCGGCGGCGGCCAGCGGCGCCAGCGCGCGGAAGCGTCCGCCGAGCGTGCGGCGCCGCTCGTGGCGCAGGCGGGCGAGCGGAAGCTCGGCCTGCGCCATCACCGCGCCGCGCAGGCGGTCGAAGTCCACCTCGGGCACCTCGCCGTACGCGCCGCGCAGGGCGCCGGCCAGCCCGGGATCGCGATCGAAGTTTTCCATTATGCACTCCTTTCGTACGGCGCCAGCGCCTTCTTCAGCGTCTTGCGCGCCTCGTGCAGGTGCCACCGGACGGTCCCGTCGCTGATCTCCAGGATCTCCGCGATCTCGGGCCCGCCGAAGCCCTCCAGCTCGAACAATTCTACGATGATCCGCTGGCGCTCGGGAAGCGCCCCCATCGCCGACCGCAGCCGGTCGCGCAGTTCGCCGCGCTCGGCCTCGCGCTCGGGCGTGGGCCCGTGCGCGGGGGTGGCATCGGGGATCTGGTCCACGCTGCGCAGCGAGCGCGCCTTGCGGGCGTTCAGCCCGCGGTTCACGAGGATGCGGAAGAACCAGGGCGCGAACGGCCGCCCGGCCTCGAACGTCCCGATCCGCTGCAGGACGGCCATGAACGCCTCCTGCACCAGGTCCTCGGCGTCCTCCTTTTGCCCCATCACCCGGTACGCCACCGCGAAGGCGCGGCGCATGTACCGGGTGACCAGCGTCTCGAACGCGGCCGCGTCGCCGGCGCGGACGCGCTCCACCAGCGCCGGCTCGTCGTCGGGCGTGGCGGGGACGGCGCGGAGCGGGGGCTCCACGCGCAGGGGCGCGCCGGCAGCGCTCACGGCCGTCCCGCGCGCACCCTGCCGCGCCGCCCCATCCCGGGCCGTCCCGGCGCGCCCCGCCCCGGGCGCCCCGGACCCATGCGCCCGCCGCGGGCGCGGACCAGCTCGCGGGCGCGCGCCTTCTGCTGCGGCGTGAGCACCGTCCCCGCCTCGCGCATGGCGCCGGCGATGTTGCCACGGATGCGCTGCACCAGCGGCCGCAACTCGGGCGGCACCGGCGGGCGGCCCTGCGCGCGGATGCGGGCCAGCTCGGCCTGCCGCTGCTCGGGCGTCATGCGCAGCAGCTCGGCGCGGCGCTCCTCGCGGTACGCCTGCCACTGGCGGAACAGCTCCTCGCGCAGCGGGCGGTTGGTCTCGTTCAGCCGCACGGCGATCTGCTGCAGCCGGGCCATCTGCGCGTCGGTCAGGTTCAGCTCGCGGCGCACCTCCATCAGCGTCTCGAGCGGGCGCTGCTCGTGCTCCTCCAGCAGCTCCGCGCCGGGCTGCAGCTGCGCCGCGCCGCCCGTTTGCGCCGCCACGGGCGAGATCGCCAGCAGCAGCGCAAGGACGGCAGGCAGAAGCGGGTGGATCTTCATATCACTGCTCGGGATATCCAGTCTCGACCTCAATCCGCGCGGCGGGGGAATCGTCCCCGTGCGCGGCGTCGCTGCGAGTTATACCACCGAACCACGCAAAACGTTGGGAGATGCGGAGAAGACGCTTCCGCGATGTTATATTCATCTCCCTCGACTTCATGGATCGTGAGCCGGCGGGTGAGACGTCGGCGCGGCTGATGGAATTTCGGGCCGGTCCGCCATCCCCCGTCAGCCGTCTGCGGTTCGCCATTGTCCGCGATCGTCCGCCATTGTTGGCCATCGTCCGCAATCTCCGGCGGGTTGAAACCCGCCGCTGGAACTTCAAGAAGTCCGCCTTCGCGGACTGTGCGGGAGGGATGATCGGCCGAGCGTCATCCTCTCAGCACTCAGCACTCAGCAGTTAGGACTTAGGACTTTAGGACTTAGGACTTCCGTACTCCCTTCCGAGGCAACCCTCTACGACCGCACGGCATCCATCTCTCCGGACACCGCGCGCGGAGCCGCATGGAGGACAACGAGCTCGTTCAACTCGCCAGCCAGGGGGACGGCGGCGCCATCCGGACACTGTACCAGCGACACGCGCGCCGCGTGTACGCCGTGGTGCGGCGCCTGGCCGGCGACGACGCCCTGGCCGAGGACTGGGCGCA
The DNA here is from genome assembly GCA_036377595.1 of Longimicrobium sp. Classification (NCBI taxonomy): domain Bacteria; kingdom Pseudomonadati; phylum Gemmatimonadota; class Longimicrobiia; order Longimicrobiales; family Longimicrobiaceae; genus Longimicrobium; species Longimicrobium sp. The sequence goes on from DASUYB010000017.1 coordinate 83,068, forward strand.
GGAGGCGTGGGTGCGCGTGATCCGCGCGCTCCCCGGCTTCCGCGGCGACAGCCAGTTCTCCACCTGGCTGCACCGGGTGGCGGTGAACAGCGCGCTGCACGGCCGCCGCGGCCGCGAGCGCAAGGCGGGGCGCGAGACGGCCATCGACGACTCGTTCGCCACGCGCGGCGCCGCCGGCGATCCGCTCCTGCGCATGAAGCTGGAGCGGGCGATGGAACGCCTTCCCGAGGGGATGCGCCGCGTGCTGGTGCTGCACGACGTGGAAGGCTACACCCACGAGGAGATCGGCGAGATGCTGGGGATCAACCCCGGCACCTGCAAGAGCCAGCTGTTCAAGGCGCGGGCGAAGATGCGCGCGATGCTGAGCCCGGCGCCCGCACGGATGGAGGAGGCGGAAGCATGCAACACCTGACCCTGGAAGCGCTGGCCCGGCTGGTGGACGAGGCGCCGCTGGCCGACGAGGCGGCGCACCTCTCCAGCTGCCTGGTCTGCCGGCGCGAGCTGGGCGAGATGCGCGCGCAGACGGCGGCGCTCGGCGCGCTCGAAGACCCCGAGGCGCCTGCCGGGGCGTGGCCCGCGCTGGAGGCCGCGCTTCGCGCCGAGGGGCTGATCGTCGACGTCCCGCGCATCGCCGTCGCGCGGATCCCGCTCTGGCGGCGGACGTCGTTCCTCCGTGCCGCGGCGGCGGTGGCCATCTTCGTGGCCGGCGGGGCGATCGGGATGATGCTGCGCGCGTCCGGCGCCGGGCCGCGCGTGGCGTCGAACGAGCCGGCGCTGGGGCCGCCGATGGTGGCGCGTCCCCCCGCCGTCTCCGCGGTCCCCGTCGCGAACGGCGTGGACGGGCCGCTGGTGGTGGAGCCCGTCGACCCGTCGCCCAACGGCGCGCGGATGGCGTCGTCCACCGGCGGCGCGCCGGCGGTCAGACGCCCGGCCGATCCCGCGGTGCGGCGCGCCCGCGCGGAGCTGGAGGAGGCGGAGGAGGCGTGGGTGGCCGCGCTGCAGCGCTACGCCGCCATCGCCGACCCGTCGTCGGGCGCCGACCCGGGAACGCGGATGGCGGCGCTCGAGCGGATGATCGCCACCACGGGGGCGGCGCTGGAGCGCGCGCCCGGCGACCCGGTGATCAACGGCTACCACATGGCCGCCCTGCGCGAGCGCGAGGCGCTGCGGCGCGACCTGGCGGCGGCCGACAAGGACTGGTTCTGACCCGCATACACACAGGAGCTGCACACGTGAAGATTCGTACCTGGCTGGCGGCGGCTGCGCTGGCCGTGATCCTTCCCGCCGCCGCCCGCGCGCAGGACCGCGGCACCGGCTACATGGGGATCGTGTTCTCGCACGACGACGACGACGCGCAGGTGGCGCGGGTGGAGCGGGTGATCGCCGGCTCGCCCGCCGATCGTGCCGGGATCCGCGCCGGCGACGTGGTGGTGCGGCTGAACGGCCGCGCCGCGACGGAGGACGCGGTGGAGGACCTGCGCGAGCACCTGGACCGCGGCGACACCGTGCGCCTGCGCGTGCGCCGCTCGGGCCGCGAGGAGGAGCGCATGCTGGTGGCCGCGCAGCGCCCCAGCCGCGTGGTGTACGGCGGCCCCGGCGGCGGCGAGTTCCCCGGCGGGGTGATCGTGATGCCGCCGGGCGACGAGCGCATCGTCATCCACATGGACACGCTGGCCGACCACATGGACTCGCTGCTGTCGCGGATGGACTCGCTGCGCGTGCACATCGGCCGCCGCCACGGCGACAGCATCGTGATCCGCATGGACACGGTGATGCGGATGTGGCGCGACAGCGTGGTGCGCGCGTGGCCCCGCGTCAGCCGCGATCTCGGCCGGCAGTGGGAGCAGCTGCAGGGCGACTTCGGGATGCTCCCCTACATGTTCGAGTTCGGCCCGCGCTCCATCGCCGGCGCCGAGTTCGCGGAGATGAACCCGGGGCTGGCCCGCTACTTCCGCACGAGCGAAGGGCTGCTGGTGCTCCAGGTCGGTCCGCAGACGCCGGCCGCGCGCGGCGGGCTGCAGGCGGGCGACGTGGTGGTCGAGGCGAACGGCCGCCGGGTGGCGGAGGTGGGCGACCTGCGCGAGGCGTTCGCGCGCGCGGGCCGCGGGCAGGAGGTGCGGCTGTCGGTGGTCCGCGACGGCGCGCGGCGGCAGCTGTCCGTGCGCTGGGACCCCGCCGAGGTGCGCACCTGGCGCGTGCGGACCGAGCAGGACCGCCTGCGCTCGCGCCAGGAACGGACGCGCACGGAGCAGGAGCGCGTGCGGGCGCGGCAGGAGCGCGAGCGCGCCGCGCAGGACCGGGCGCGCCCCTGAGCGGATCGCCCAACCACGACGACGAAGGGGAGGCCGCGCGGGCCTCCCCTTCGTCGTTCCCGCCGGCTGCGTGTCGATCAGGGCGCCTTCTTCATGCTGTCGACCTTGATCAGCGTGTCCTGCGGGTTGCCCCCGGTGCCCGTGCTGTCGGTCATCCCGCCGGTGGAATCCATCGGCATGGCGGCGGGCGGCGGGGCGGCGCCATCATCGCCGTGTCCGTGACCGCGGGCGCGACGGGTGGTGGTGTCGGTTCTCTTGGTGACGAGGATCTCCCCGGTTTCTGGGGATCAGGAGCCGTTTGGCGGGACGAACGTACGGCGCCGGCCGAAGAAGGCGGCGAGCTGGAGGATGACGATGCCGAGGAGGAGCATCAGGGGGATCAACAGCGCCAGGAAGAACCAGGAGCCGTACCGCATCGCGCGGAGCGCGTACTCGCCGGGGAGCGGTCCCGCGCGCCACTCCACGACCGCCGGGACGCCGAAGTAGGAGATGCACGCGGCGATCGTCCATAGCAGCACCATCCCCAGTGTGGCGGGAAGCGCCCACGCGCTGCTCTTCCCCCGCCGCCCCAGCGCCTGGCCCAGCCGCCACGACGCCCACGCGCAGATCCCCAGCGCCGCCAGGACGAGCGCCATCCAGACCCCGTACCAGAACCCCGTCGCCGGCTCCGGCTTCTGCACCGCCAGCGCGAGCGCGTCCGCCGGGACGCCGCGGAAGGTGCCGGTGAGCGCGCCGTCGTCGCGGCGGAGCGGCAGGCTGCTCTTCGCCGTCCAGCCGCGCGGGTAGTCGACGCGCACGTCGAGCGTGCCGAAGCCCGCCCAGTCGCGCGCGGGCGCCAGCACGTAGCCCAGCTGCCAGATCGGCGTCAGGTCGTTCCGGGAATATGCGCTCGCCTCCGCCGGGTAGCGGACGCGGATCTCGTGTCGCCCCGCGGGGAGGGTGACGCGGAATGCCAGCGCGCCCCGGCTCCGCGGCTCGTACGGGAGCGTGGCCGCGGAGTCGCTCGCCGGGTCGGGCGTGCTGGCCGGCGGCTGCCAGCTCGCGGGGAGCGGCCCCGCGGCGCCGGGCTGCGATGGGACGGATTTCCCGTCCACCGCCACCGCCGACGTGCCGGCCGCGAGCCCGTTCGCGACGAAGAGGAGGTCGAGCGTGCGCGCGGGGCCGTCGTTGCGCACGAGGTACACGGCCTCGATCGTCGCCGGCTTTCCCCTGGCGAGCGGGCGCACGTCGATGTGCAGCGTCTCGCGCTCGATGAACACGTCGCGCAGCCCGCCGGCCGGCTCGCCCAGCTGCGACCCGTGCTTCACCGTCCGCGGCTCCGGCGGCGCGGCCATGTTCCCCCGTGCCGTCCCCATCGGCAGCGCGAGCAACGTGGTGGAGATGGCGATCGGGAGGAGGCGTGCGGACGGCGGGCGATGGACGAGCGCTTCATCGGGCGAGATGGATCTTCGGGTATGGGGATAAGGGTCGGAGGAGGTGGCATCGCTGCGCACTGAGTGGCCGCGAGCGAAGCGAGCTCCCGTCCCTCCCCCAGTCGGTTTTGGGGGAGGGACAGGCGCGAAGCGCCAGGGAGAGGGCGCGCGGCCGGCGGCGCGCATCGAGCTCCGCCGACTCACGCAGCGGTCCATCGGTTCATCCCCCAGAACAAACGGCGCGGGGGAAGATGCTCCCCCGCGCCGCGTGCGGTCAACCGAGATGGGGTGCGGTCAGCGCACCTTGTTGCCGTTCGCGTCCCACACCTCGACGGTGCCCAGGTTGAGCGCGCGGATGGGCGCCTCGACCTTGGACAGGTCGCCCGCCACGACCACGGTGATGGCGTTCGGCGTCAGCGTCCCCTGCCCGACGCGCGAAACGTCCGCCGGGGTGACCGCCGCCAGCCGCTCGCGGTAGCTGCTCCAGAAGTTCAGCGGCAGCCCGTACAGCAGCGCCGTCTCGAAGCGCTGCGACAGCCCCTGCACCGTCTGGATGGAGTTGGGGAACGAGCCCACCACGTTGGCCAGCGACGACGACAGCTCGTCGGCCGGCACCGGCTCGGCGGCGATGCGGCGGTACTCCCTCACCAGCTCGGCCACGGCGCTGTCGGTGGCGTTGGTGCGCACCGACGCGTTGACGTTGAAGGTGCCGGTGCCCTGCAGCGGGCTGAAGCTGCTGAACGAGCCGTACGTCCACGCGTGCCGCTCGCGCAGGTTCATGTTCGCCCGCGCCTTGAAGCCGCCGCCCAGCACCTGCGACAGCCCGGTGAAGGCGAAGTACGCCGGGTCGCCGTAGCCGATGGCGGTCTGCCCCACGTACACGCCCGACTGCACCGAGCCCGGGCGGTCCAGCAGGATCACCCGCGTGCCCGTCACCGCCTGCGCGGGGTTGGCGATGGCGGGAAGCGAAACCGCCGGGCCGCTCCACGCGCCCAGCGCCTGCGTGGCCATCTGCCGCGCCTCGTCCATCGTCAGGTCGCCCACCAGCAGGAGGAGGGCGTTCGACGGCGAGTACATGCGGCGGTGCCAGTCCTGTACGTCCTGCAGGGTGATGCGCTCCAGCGTGGTGCGCGTGCCGCCGGGGAGGCGCGAGTAGGGCGCCTGCGGCTGGTAGAGCGCGCGCGTGAACGCCTCGTAGCTCAGCCCCTCGACCGTGGACTGCAACTGCGCGTAATTGGCGATGGACTGCGTGCGCACGCGGGTGAACTCGCTCTCCGGGAAGGTGGGCGAGGTGACCGTGCGCGCCGCCAGAGCCAGCGCCTCGGCGAACACCGGCTTGAGCGCCGTCACGTTGGCGAAGGCGCTGGCGTATCCCGCGCCGGTCTGGAACTGCGCGCCGAGGCGCTCCATCCGCGCGGCGATCTCGCTGGCGGTGATCCCCTGCGCGCCCTCGCGCAGCAGCGAGGCGGTGAGCTGGGCCAGGCCGTTCTTGTCGGCCGGCTCGTACAGGGCGCCGGACTTGACGATGATGCGGCCGTTGACGATGGGGAGCGCGGCCTGGCGCACCACCACCACGCGCAGCCCGTTGGGAAGGGTGAGTTCCTGCGGCGCGGGCACCTGGAAGGGGCGCAGCGGTCCCGGCGGCGGCGGGGTGGTGCCGTGCTGCGCCGCGGCCGGCGCGGCGGCGAGGAGGGCCGCCGCGAGCGAGAAGGTCTGGAGGCGGTTCATCGGTCGCCGGGGGTGCGGGGTTGGGCGCCCGCCGGGGCGCGGTTGGGCACGTACACCAGGATCACGCGGTTGCTCTGCACCATCCGCTCGCGCGCCAGCGCCTGCACGTCGGCCAGCGTCACGCGGTCGATGGCGGCCACGCGCGTGTTCACGTAGTTGGGGTCGCGGAAGTAGGTCCACCCCTCGGCCAGCAGGTCGGCGCGGCCGCCGAAGCCGCCGGTGGTCTGCAGCCCGTTGATGAACGCGAAGCGCAGCTGCGCCTTGGCGCGGTCCAGGCTCTCCTGGGTGAGCCCCGCCATTACGTTCCCCACCTCGCGCAGGACGGCGGCCTCGAGGCTGTCGGCGCTGGCGCCGGGCTTGCCGGTGGCGCGCACGATCAGCATGTCGGCGCCCTCCAGCAGGCCGGTGTTGAAGGTACCCACGCCGGTGGCCACGCCCTGGCGCCGCACCAGCGACTCGTACAGCGTCGACGAGCGCCCCGACAGCATCGAGCCCAGCACCTCCACCGCCTCGGCCCTGGGGTCGCGCTGCGAGGGGACGCGGTAGCCCACGAACACGGCGGGCACCGGCGCGTTGGCGTCCTGGACCACCTCGCGCTGCTCGCGGCCGATCACCGGCGGCAGCCGCGTCTCGCGCAGCGCCGGCGGCGGCGCCTGCCGCGGGATGTCGCCGAAGTGCTTGCGGACCAGCGCCTTGGCCTGGTTCACGTCGATGTCGCCGGCCACCACCAGCACGGCGTTGTTGGGCGCGTAATAGGTGCGGAAGAAGGAGCGCACGTCGTCGGGCGAGGCGGCCGAAAGGTCCTCCATGCTCCCGATCACCGAGTGGTGGTACGGGTGGGCCTCGGGATAGACGTAGCCCAGCATCTTCTCCAGCCAGGTGCCGTACGGCTGGTTGTCGTAGCTCTGCCGGCGCTCGTTCTTCACCACGTCGCGCTGGTTGTCGAGCTTCTCGGGGGTCAGCACCTCGGCCAGCGTCCCCATCCGGTCGGCTTCGAGCCAGAGGGCCAGCTCCAGCTGGTTCGACGGGAGCTGCTCGAAGTAGTTGGTGCGGTCCCAGTTGGTGGTGCCGTTGATGTCGTTGCCGGCCCGCGCGCCCGCGCCCTCGAGCAGCGCGAAGTGCTGGCCGTCGGGCACGTTGCGCGAGCCCTTGAACATCATGTGCTCGAACAGGTGCGCGAAGCCGGTGCGGCCCGGCGCCTCGTTCTTCGACCCCACGTTGTACCAGAGGTCCACCGCCGCCACCGGCGCGGAGTGGTCCACGTGGTAGATGACCTTCAGGCCGTTGGGAAGCGTTTCCTCCGTGTAGCTGATCTGCGGCGACTGGGCCGCGAGCGCGGCGGGGAGGAGCGCCGCCAGCGCGAGCGCCGGAACCGGTCTCATCATGGATGTTCCTGTGGATGGCGGGGGTGCCCTGCGGCGCCGCGGATGCGCCGCGGTACGCACGATACGTACGCTTTGCGCCGAAAGCAACGGTGGGAAACAGATGTCCTACGGCGACGGGACGAAATGGGATCTGGATTCGTTGATAGGCTACTCCCATCGGAGATCAGAAGGACATACACTCGCCAAATGTCATCCTGAGAGAGGCGCCGCGCCGAACCCTCGTCCGCACCGGCATTGGGCGCCGACCGAAGGATCTGCTCGCCCCCGCGGAGATGCCGGCGCTTTGGAGCGGATATCCAGCCGGCCATGCCAGATCCTTCGGGCGCGCGGGAGATCGTGTGAAACGCTGCTTCGGTGCCCGCGCCCTCAGGATGACACCGGAACGGTGTCGAGCGACGGCCCGTGACCCCGATCCCCACCTGTTTGCCATCATCCCCGCGCGCTGCTAGGCTGTAACGCGTCCGCAACCTGGCGTCTGCTTCCCGATCCTCCCCGATCCCCATCGTTTCGATGAATCGTATCGCACTTGCCCTCTGCGGCGCGGTGCTGATGGCCGCGCCGGTGGCGGCGCGCGCGCAGCAGCCGGTGCCCTCCATCGCCGAGAAGACGCGGGGGATGGAGAAGAAGGACGGGTTCCTGCCGCTGTACTGGGACGCGAGCGCCGGGAAGCTGTGGATGGAGATCCCACGCACGGGCGCGGAGATGATCTACCAGGTGTCGCTCCCCGCGGGGATGGGGAGCAACGACGTGGGGCTGGACCGCGGCCAGCTCGGCGACACGCGCATCGTGCGCTTCGAGCGCAGCGGGCCGCGCGTGCTGATGGTGCAGCCCAACCAGAACTTCCGCGCCTCGTCCACCAACGCCGACGAGCGCCGCGACGTGGAGGACTCGTTCGCGCAGTCCGTGCTCTGGGGCTTCACCGTCGGCGCGGAGACGGACGGCCGCGTGCTCGTCGACGCGACGGAGTTCGCGCTGCGCGACGCGCACGGCGTGGTCGCCACGCTCAGGCGCGCGCGGCAGGGAGACTACAAGCTCGACGCGACCCGCAGCGCCTTCTATCTCCCGAATCTGAAAGCGTTTCCGCGCAACAGCGAGATCGAGGTCACGCTCACCTTCACCGGCGACAACCCCGGGCCGTGGGTGCGCGACGTGACGCCCACCCCCGAGGCCATCACCGTGCGCGAGCGCCACTCGTTCGTGCAGCTGCCCGAGGAGGGCTACGTCCCCCGGCGGAGCGACCCGCGCGCGGGGTACTTCGGCATCCAGTACGCCGACTACTCGGCGCCGATGGGGACGCCGCTGGAGCAGCGCTTCATCTCCCGCCACCGCCTCCGCAAGCGCGACCCCAATGCGGCGGTGAGCGAGCCGGTGCAGCCGATCGTGTACTACGTGGACCGCGGCGCGCCGGAGCCGATCCGCACGGCGCTGCTGGAGGGCGCGCGCTGGTGGAACCAGGCATTCGAGGCGGCGGGGTACCGCAACGCCTTCCGGGTGGAGATCGTGCCCGAGGGCGCGGACCCGATGGACGTGCGCTACAACACCATCCAGTGGGTGCACCGCGCCACGCGGGGATGGAGCTACGGCGCCAGCGTGGTCGATCCGCGCACGGGCGAGATCATCAAGGGCCACGTGTCGCTCGGCTCGCTGCGCGACCGCCAGGACTGGCTGATCGCCGAGGGCCTCCTCTCGCCCTACATCAACGGAGACGAGAACCCCGCGGAGCTGCAGCGGATGGTGCTGGCGCGCATCCGCCAGCTGGCGGCGCACGAGGTGGGGCACACGCTGGGGCTGGCGCACAACTACATCGCCAGCACGGAAGGACGCGTGTCGGTGATGGACTATCCCCATCCGCTGGCGCGGCTTACGGCGGACGGGCGCATCGACCTGTCCGACGCCTATCCGGAGGGGATCGGCGCGTGGGACAAGGTGGCGATCACCTGGGGATACGCGGACTTCGCGCCGGGGACGAACGAGGCGGCGGCGCTGGACCGCATCGTCACCGAGGCGCGCGGGCGGGGGCTGCTGTTCCTGACCGACCAGGACGCGCGGCCCACGGGGAGCGCGCACCCGCAGACGCACCTGTGGGATAACGGGGTGGATGCGGCCACCGAGTTGGCGCGAGTGATGGGGGTGCGGCGCGCGGCGCTGGCGCGGTTCGGCGAGCGGTCGATCCGCGCGGGGATGCCGCTGGCCACGATGGAGGAGGTGCTGGTGCCGCTCTACCTCCACCACCGCTACCAGGCCGAGGCGGCCACCAAGATGATCGGCGGGCAGTGGTACGCCTACAACCTGCGCGGCGATGGGCAGGACCCGCCGCACGCCGTCCCCGCGGCCGACCAGCGGCGCGCGCTGGCCGCCGTGCTGGCCACGGTCGCGCCGGCGGAGCTGGCGCTGCCGAAGCCGGTGCTCGACCGGCTGCCGCCGCGGCCGTTCACCTTCGAGAGCCACCGCGAGCTCTTCCCGCGCTACACCGGGCTGGTGTTCGACGCGGTGTCGCCGGCGGCGTCGGCGGCGGACATGACGTTCGGGCTGCTGCTGGACCCGCAGCGCGCGGCGCGGCTGGTGGAGCAGCACGCGCTCGACCCGTCGCTCCCCGGGCTGCGCGAGGTGCTGGACCGCGCGGCCGCCGCGGCGTTCGCCGACGCGGGCGAGGACGCGTACCGCCGCGAGCTGGCGCGCGCCGTCCAGCGCTCGTTCGTGGAGCGGCTGATGGACCTGGCGGCGGACGCGCCCATGCCGCAGGTGCGCGCCGAGGCGGCGCAGCGGCTGCGCGGCCTGCGCGACTCCTTCCGCGCGCGAAACTTCTCCGCCGACACCCCGCAGCGCGCGCACGAGCTGCTGCTGGCCGACGACATCGCCCGCTTCCTCGACCGCCCGTGGGAGACGCGCGAGCGCCGCCAGCCCCTCGCCCCGCCCCCCGGCTCCCCCATCGGCGACGGCGACGAGCACGACTGGTGATTTTCTCACGCGGAGCCGCGGAGCCGCGGAGAAAAACAGAAGGTCTCTCACAGAGGGCACGGAGGGCACAGAGGAGGTGGTCGTTTTCCTCCGTGTCCTCTGTGCCCTCTGTGAGAGATAAAGGATCTTGGCGATTCGAGACGAAAGCTCGGGTCGAGATGAGTTCTCCGCGACTCCGCGTCTCCGCGTGAGGCATAACAAAGCCGACGCCCCGGCGGATGCTTCCGCCGGGGCGTCGTGTTTCTTCTCGCGTGAAGGCGATCAGGAGACGGTGAACTTCTGCACCATGCCGTGCATGAAGTGCGGCTTGCCGTCGCGTGCGTCGGGGACGAAGCAGATCAGCACGTAGTCGCCCGGCGTGAAGTCGTGGCTGAACGACTGCACGTCGCCGTGCCGCATCCCCGCGATGCCGCCGATGGCGCTGGCCGGGGGTGGCCCCTGCATGTTCTGCATCCACGCCATCAGGTCGTCCACCGTCTTCCCCGGCGCCAGCTTGATCAGCTCCACCTCGTGCGACTGCTCGGCGCCGTTCTGCACGCGGATGGTGTGCGCGCCCGCGGTGATCGGCTGCGAGAGCGTGAAGGTGTAGTCGTTCAGCGTCATCGTCACGTCGCCCGTGGGCGCGGTCATCGCCGCGGGGGCCACGGCGGGGGTCACGCGCAGGAGCTTCACCATCCCCTTCATCACGTGCGGCACGTGGTCGGGGATGTCGACGAAGCAGAGGAGCGCGTAGGTGCCCGGCTGCAGCAGCATCGTGGCGTTGGCGTCCTTCCCCGGATCGGGGGCGTTGGGGCCGCCCGCCTCGTGCGCCCACGCCGGCAGCGGACCGGGGTTGCGCATGGCGGCCAGCAGGTCGTCGAGCGTCTTCCCCTCGTCCAGCTTCAGGATCTGCATGTGGTGCAGGTTCTGGCCGCGGTTCTCCAGGCGGAAGGTCACCAGCCCGGCGGGCACCTGGTCGGGCGCCTGGAACGCGAAGTCGCGCGCCACCACGGTCACCACGCGCGGCTTGGCGGCCGCGTTGCCCTGCGGCGTCGCCTCGGCGCGGCCGCACGCCGCCGCCACCACCACCGCGGCCGCCGTGATGCCGGCGGCCCGCACCTTCGTCCACGTGCTCATCTCGTCGAATCTCCTGTCGTGACAGCGGGGGCATCGTCCCCCGCGAAGCGTTCGTCTTGCCGGCGCGCGGCCGTCTCGATTACGGCGCGCGCGCACCGGCGGATCTCATCCGGACCCGGCCGTTCTCCCCGTTGCGGGAGATGCCGGCCGGCAGGCAGGGAACGGACCGCGCACGGCCCAGGTTTCAACCTTTCCGCAAGTCGTTGCAGGACAAAGAGGATGGAGAGCACGGCGGCTTCCGTGATGCGGCACGCGGGGCACAACTGCGGCGCGAAGTGAGGCACGATCGCCGCAGCACCGCGTTTTTTGCCGACGGATGGGCGCGTTCGGTATCGCCCCGCCCCCAAATCGATTTTCACACCGAAGACACAGAGTTAATCCGAACTCGGATGAAGTATTGGTGCGTCCGGTCGAATCGCGTGCTGACGCGGTTATAGATCCTTCGGCCTGCAGGTTCTTGTACAGACGCTGATTACGGTCTGGCCGGCCTCAGCCTCAGGATGACGTCAGCGTGGGATCCGCGCAGGGGCATCAACCGAATACCGGATTTCGTAAAAAGGAGAGGCACGGAGAACCGCGCTGAGTTCTCCGTGCCTCTCCGTTATCCTCTGTGTCTCCGTGGCCGTGTGAAAGCCTTTTATCCCCCGCCGCCGGCCAGGCGCGTCACGGGGTAGACCCACGAGAGCAGGAACTCGCGCACGGCGGGGAACTCGCTGCCGATCAGGGAGATGAGGGGGACCAGGCCGAAGACCACCAAGTTCATCACGAAGTGCAGGTCCCAGGTGATCTTCCCCGGTTCGGTATGGGCGATGCGGCTCAGCACGTCGTCGCGGTTCATCTCCACCATCACCTTCACCAGCGCGCCCACGGTCACCGCCAGCAGGGCGAAGAGGATCAGCTTCATCAGGCTCTGCGGCTCGTACGGATACGCGCCCGCGTGCAGCGTCACCAGGATCAGCGAGGCGAAGATGAAGAGCGCCAGCACGCGCATCTGGTTGATCACCGACTCGAGGTAGTCCACCACCTGCACGGCGGCGAACTCCTCGGCCGCACGCACCCACAGCGCCAGCTCGTCGCCCGCGGTGCGGCGGATGCGGCCGCTGGTGCTGGGGCCCTCGCCGAGCTCCGCCTTCTCCATCTGCTTCTTCACGCTCTCCACCTCGGCCGGTGCCGGCTCGCGGTCCCAGTACGCCTGCAGCACGGCCGCCAGCTGCACGAAGTTGCCGCCCACCGCCTCCTCCTGCCCCCACCGTCCCAATCCCGCCGCCGGCTGCGCCAGCCCGGCGTAGGCCAGCACGCCGTCGCGCAGGTCCTGCTCGGCCACGGCGGCGGGGGACGGCATGGGGAGGGTGATCAGCGCGCCGTGGATGCGCGACGCGCCTGCCGGCACCGGCTCCGCCTCGCCCGACGGCTGGGGAGAGGCCGCCTCGCCCGCCACCCCGGCGGGGACGGGGGCGGCGCCCACCACCTTCATGACCCGCACCGCGTTGCGGTTCACCAGCGCCTCGGAGAGCGCCTTCAGGTGCCGCCACTGCGTCGCCGCCACGGGGGCCACCACGGAGGAGCGGGGGACGCCCAGGAAGGCAAGCCGCGTCAGCCGCGCGACCCGTCGCGGGAGCCGCTCGAAGGCGGTGATCAGCGGCGTTCCCGACATCGCGTGGAGGGTGCGGCGCAGGCCCGACCAGACCGCCAGCAGCCGGTAGACGGCCCACGCGGTGGTGGCCACCATCGCGATCAGACCGAAGCGGTAGAGCGCGTCGAACGACGCCCCGAAGCCCGCCAAGTGTTCCACCGCGCGGTAGCGGCTGAGGACCACGCAGAGCGAGGCCAGCCCCAGCCCCAGCGCCAGCACGGCCGCGCCTCCGTCGGGGACCAGCCGCGACAGGCGGTCGCGCACCTGCCGCACGCCCTCCACCGCGCGCCGCGGGAGCGCGGTCGACCATTCGGCGGGGCCGTCGGCGGCGTCGCGATCGTTCTTCGCGGGGTCGTGCGTGGCGTCGAGCTCCAGGCAGGCGGCCTCGAACGAGGTCACGTGCCGCTGCGCGCGCACGCGGCGCAGGTGCCAGCGCGACCAGGCCGCGAACGCGGCCGCGGACAGCAGCAGCGGCAGGATGGGCGACATCCCCCCGTCCAGCCGCCAGCCGCGGTGGAAGAGCAGGGCAAAGGGGACCGGGTCTTCGGCGACGGCCACGGCGGCCACCTCCCACGCGTACCAGAGGGTCAGCCCCAGGTAGCCGGCGGTGCTCACCAGCACCGCGTAGCGGGCGGCCACGTTCAGCCGCCACAGGTCCAGCCGCTTGTGGCGCTCCTCCCCGCACGTCTCCATCGCGCGGTGGTACTGGGCGATCCAGCGCACCAGCGAGGTGGCGGCCGCGACCACGCCGGCGCCGAGCACGGTACCCGCGGCCGCGCACAGCGCCACCGCCAGCGCCGCGATGCGTCCCGCCGCGGGCGCCAGGAAGTAGCCCGCCGCGACCAGCGCGATCCCCGCGGCGCAGAGCCAGCCGATCCCCGCCCAGACGTGGCGCCGCGCGGGGCGCAGCGCGCGCCGCCCGTCTCCGCCGCGCGGGCGCACCTGCAGCGCCCCGGCGACGGCGCACCCGGCCAGCAGCAGCATCCCCGCGGCGGCCACGGCCAGCGCCGCGTGGGGGCTCACCAGCAGGCGCGTCTCCTCACGGGCGGCCGAGTTCACCACCTGCAGGAGCGCCGAGGCGGCCACCAGCGTGCCGGGGAACAGTCCCCCGAACACGGCCACGCCGAAGACCATCCGGTACAGCGCCTCCTGCAGGCGCAGCCCGCCCCACTCTGCGCGCCGCGACAGCAGCAGCCCTTGGCGGTACCGGGTCCCAGGCCCCTCGACCTCGGCCAGCGCCGTTGCTTGCGCGGGGGTGACGGGCGACGGGTGCCCGCCGCGGGCCAGCGCGCGCAGCGCGTCGCACTGCTCCGGCGTCAGTGTGGAGTCGTGCGCCGCGCGCGGGATGCAGCTGACGGCGCGGAGACGGGTGAGCTGGTCCTCCGTCAGCCGCCCGCGCCGCCCCGCGTCCGCCAGCCCCCTGGTCCACCGCAGCGAGCGACGCAGCCCCGCGAACAGCCGCCGGTCGCCGTACGCGTCGGCGCGCAGCCCGAGCGCGGAGCCCAGGGTGGAGTAGAGGAACCAGGCGGCGGCCACCAGGATGGCGATCAGCAGCACGCCGGTCATGAAGTCGATGCGCGGGTCGGGCGCGGCGTACGGCGCCGCGGTCGTGTCCGACGGCGAGGCGTAGCCGCTTCCCACCGGGTCCAGCCGCAGCGGCATCAGCCCCGGGCTTCCCACCATCCCGATCCACACCGGCGGGTGGTGCGCGCCGCGGCTGCCGTCGGGATACGCGTAGTCCAGCAGCCCGCGCGATCCCAAGTGCATCAGCGCGGCGTTGTACACGCCCTGCGCGTAGTCGCTGGAGAAGGGGACCACCTCGCGGCCGCCGCTCCACAGCTGCGTCTCGGGGACGAGGGGATAGCTGGAGAGCACCACCATCCCGCGCAGGTCGCGGTTGTACTCGGGGGTCAGGTAGAGCGCGTTGTTCTCCAGCGCCACGAAGTACACGTCGCGCAGGCGGTTGCGCAGCTCCGAGGCGAGGAACAGCCGGTCGCGCACGTCCGACGCGGCGATGGCCACCGCGCGGATGTTGTGGCTGCGCAGCGTGTGGGCGATCTGGTCGAGCACCAGGTCCACCGCGGCCGCGGTCAGGCGCGAGGCCACGGGCGGCGTCTCCATCGGCCGCGCGCCGTCGGTCAGCGAGAGCGAGAGCCCCGTGCCCGCCCCCTCGTTCTGCGGCTGGCGGGCCAGGCGCAGCCGGTCGGCGTAGTCGTCGCGCAGCGTGCCGATGTTCATGGGGAACGACAGCCGCAGCGCCTTGGTCTCCTCGGGCTTGCTGCCGCCGGCCTGCTTGATCGCGTGCTCGTCGGTGGCCTGCACCGCCGGCCCGCGCTCGGCGGCCGAATCGGTCTCGTGCGCCTGCGGCTGGATCGTCCCCGCGCGGAGCGCCGTGTCGGGCGGCTCGGGGCGATCGGGCCCGGCGCGGGGCTTGGCCTCCACGGGCGAGCCGGGATCCCAGATGCGCCCGTAGGCGGTGGAGCCCTCCACCAGGATCGCCAGCTCCTCGCGCTGCAGCCCCAGGCCGGGGAGCACGTCGCGGAGGAGCGCGCGGCGCAGTTCCTCGTCGGAGTTGACCGTGGCCGCGAAGTCGAACCCCTTCCCCTTCGAGAAGATCTCCCGGTTCACCGACCCCGTGGCCGACCCGGTGACGACGCTGGCGATGCGGGTGGAGTCGCCGCCCTGCCAGCGCTGCAGCAGCGCGGCCAAGCCGGCGGACGAGCCGGTGAAGGTGGGGCCCACCAGGTGCAGCGTGT
Organism: Longimicrobium sp.; assembly: GCA_036377595.1. Taxonomy (NCBI): domain Bacteria; kingdom Pseudomonadati; phylum Gemmatimonadota; class Longimicrobiia; order Longimicrobiales; family Longimicrobiaceae; genus Longimicrobium; species Longimicrobium sp. The sequence continues at coordinate 98,368 of DASUYB010000017.1, forward strand.
CGGCGGCCGGCTTGGCCTTGCCGGCCCCGGAGCCGAGCCGCGCCGGGTCGCCCGCGTAGCGGCCCAGCAGCAGGTCGCGCTCCGCCAGCGCGCGCGCCAGCGCCCGCGGGTGCACGCCCGCGGTGGGCACCTCGCCGACCAGGTAGAGGAGGCGGTAGCGCGGCGCGGCGGGGGTGATCTCGGCCTCGGTGGAGCGGAAGAGGATCACCCCGGGATACGCCTCGCGCACGCGGCTGCGGGCGCTGTCGGCGACGACCGAGTCGGCGCGCACCACCCAGGGGAGCCACATCCGGTCGACCACGTAGTTCGACTGCTCGTGGGCGCGCCGCAGCGACTCGAGCATGGCGTCGTACGCCCAGTCCTCGTGCGAGTCCACGGGGTCGGGGATGGTGGCCACCATCACCGCCAGCGAGTCGGCCGGCTGGTTCACGAGGTACGGGTCGTCCGCGGGCTCGCCCAGGCTGGCGGCCAGCAGCTTCATCCCCATGTGCTCGTAGCGCCCGGGCGGCGCCAGCGTCGACTCGGCCTTCTTCGCCTCCTGCGCCGCGGGGGCGGAGACGCTGCCGGCGCGCTCGACGGCGGCCGCGCCGCCGCCCATGGAGCGCGCGATGATCCCGACGGCGGCCACGGCCGCGGTCAGGGTGAGGGCGGTGGTGCGTGCTTCGGACATCGGAGGGGTCCTGCAAGGCGGTGCGGAGGACGGCCGGGCCGCCCCTGACGGGCGGCCGCGAGGAACGTCTGTGTCTGAATCTACCCGGCCCGACGGATTGCGCCAAGACTTCCGGCGCGCCTCTTGCCGTGCGCTCCGGTCATGTCTACTCCGCGCATCTTCCTTCTCTCCCCGGCGTTCGCGGGCGGCAAGCGTGGCCAGCTGGTGATGCGCGACGCGGCGTCGTTCCCGCTGGCGAAGCAGCTGCGCACGCCCGAGGGGGCCGAGCTGGGCGAGGTGTTCTCGTTCCTCAGCGGCCTCTACTTCAGGGGAAAGATGGCCTACGTGCGGCGTTTTTCCGCTCCGCCGCCGGGGCTGCCCGGCGCGCTGGTGATCACCCCCACGCGCGGGCTGGTGCCGCCGGACGCGCCGATCGGGATCGAGATCCTGCGCGAGTTCGCGGGCGGCGCGATCGAGCTGCACGACCGCCGATATCGCGACACGCTCGAGACGCACGCCCGCGCGCTGGCCGAGCACGCCGGCGACGCCCTGATGGTGCTGCTCGGCAGCATCGCGTCGGGGAAGTACGTCGACGTGCTGTCCGGGATCTACGGCGAGCGCCTGGTCTTTCCCGTGGACTTCGTGGGGCGCGGCGACATGAGCCGCGGCGGCCTGATGCTGCGCGCCGCCGAGTCCGGCGAGGAGCTCGAGTACGTCCCCGTCATCGGCGCCCGGCGCCACGGCGCGCGGCCGCCGAAGCTGGAGCCGAGGCGGTGGAAGAAACGCGTCTGAGTGCGAAAGTGCGAAAGTGCGAAAGTGCGTGAGTGCTGAGTGGTGAGTGCTGAGGCTTCGGCTCGCGGATGTCGATGGTGCGCACGGATGCGGCGTCCGCAGCCTGCGCAGCAGGCTTCCCAATGTTCCAGCCGCGCGTTTACGCGCCCGTTCGATACCCGCCCTTCCCGATCCTCATCCCAATTCCCATCCCGATCCTCATCTCCATCTCACAATCACCCCATCACCCGCCTATTTCCTGATCTTTCTTACCGTCCAGAGCGGGTGGATACGGCTCGACGCGAGCGAACGCCTGGTGTCGAGCGGTGGCCGAGGGTTGACGCGGCGGCGGACGCGTGCCAGAATGGCGCACCGTTGGCCCACAGAATCGAGGAGGAATCACGCTTGAGCACGACGAACGTGATCGTTCGCCCGCGCTTCGGCGGGCTGCGCCGGCCCGTGGGGGCGGCGCTGTGCCTGGCGCTCTGCGCCGGCTCCGTGGCGCCCGCGGGCTCGCAGCAGGGCCCGCGCGGGCCGCGGCTGGCCGGCGTCCGCGCCGACAGCGCGCGACAGTTGCGCAAGCCCGAGGGCGGCTTCTCGCGCGAGTTCTGGACGTGGCTGCGCGACGAGGCGCGCCGCTTCCGCGAGCTGAACGGCGGCCCCTTCGCCTTCGCGCTGCGCTACCGCATCTCCGGCGACCTGGCCCGCGAGATCCACGACGCCGCGCGCGAGGAGGGGATCGACCCCGACCTGGCGTTCCGGCTGGTGCGCGTGGAAAGCATGTTCAACCCGCGCGCGCGCAGCCCCGTCGGCGCGCTGGGCCTCACCCAGCTGATGCCCGGCACCGCGCGCTGGTTCGACCGCAGCCTCACCCGCGAGGGCATCCTGGAGCCCCGCACCAACCTGCGCGTCGGCTTCCGCTATCTCCACCGCCTGATCGACAAATACGGCGGCGACCTGCAACTGGCGCTCCTGGCCTACAACCGCGGCGACGGCGCGGTCGACCGCGACCTGGCCCGCGGCCGCAACCCCGAGAACGGCTACTCGCGCCGCGTCCTCGGCGTCGGCTTCGACCGCTACGCCGGCACCGGCCTGTCCTCGCGCTGACGGGCTTCGCGGGTGATGACGACGACGGCGCCGCTCCAAACCCGGGGCGGCGCCGCTGCTTTGGTGGAATCTCACGCGGAGGCGCGGAGACGCGGAAACGACCAGGCGCGGAGATGGCGATCGCATCTCCGCGCCTTCGTTGTTCGCTGCCGATCGGCGTTCAGCCGGCGGCGGGCGGGTCGGTGGATTCCGGGGACGGCGAGTCGCCATATCCCGAAGTGGAGCCCGCCGCGGCCGCGACGGGCTCGCCTTCCACATCCGCATCCCCATCTCCCGAAGATGCCGTCGGTGATGCGGTGCCGGCGCCCGCTGCGTCCTTCGCGCCGACGATGGGGAGGTTGCCCACGGCCACGGTGCCCGCGGGTGCCGCGTCCGCCTCGGCGGCGCCGGTCTCGGGGACCAGCGTGTTCAGGATCTTCTGCAGCTCGCCGGTGATGTCGCCCGCGGCCGCGCCGGAGGAGATCTGCTGCTGCAGCCGCACCAGGCGCCCGGCCAGCGTGACCTTCCCCTGGTTGCTCTCCTCGTTGGCGCGGACCTGCGCCGCCCGCTCGCGCTGCGCGATCTCGTCCCTCGGGCTGGGACGGAACAGCGCTTCCACCGTCTCCACCAGCTTGATCAGGATGCGGTAGACCGCCGAGGCCGAGAAGCCCCCCAACAGGGCCAGCGTCGGCTTGCCCAGCGCCGCGATCGCGCTGTCTTTCGGAACCGGCACCAGCACGGCCAGGATGAGCCCCGCCATGATCCCCAGCAGGAAGCGGATCCAGTATCCCGGCTCGTGCTTGGGATCGTATGTGCGCTTGACGATGTAGTCGCTCACCTGCATGAGCATGGCGAACGAGGCGCCCATGGCCGCGGCGGAGACGAACCACACCTCCAGCGCGATCGCGGTCGGCCCCGTCGCCTTCAGGAGGTCGGCCGTGCCGTCGTTGACCACGTCGGAGACGTTCACCGCCAGGAAGAGCAGCACCGAGATGGCCGCCACCAGCATCATCCGCCGCACCACGCCCGCGTGGCCGAGCCAGGCGAGCCGCTTCAGGTCGTGGCCTTCGTCGCCCAGCGCGAGCAGCGCGCGAGGGGTGGCGGGGGCCACGAGCACCACCAGCTGCGAGTGGACGCGCGCAAGCGCGGCCATCTCGGCCGGGCCGGGCGAGGCGACCTGGCGGATCCGCTCCATCTCGCCCAGCAGCGAGGGAGAGACCTTCATCCCAGAGGCCAGCGCGAAACGCGCCATCACGGCGCACTCGTGCATCACCTGCTCGTGCAGGTCGGCGGCGCGCAGGGGAGAATGGGAAGCCATGCGGATTCGGGGGACGGGAGGGAGATGAAAATCGATTGCAGTGCATCAGTTTAGCGTGTTTCGGGCCGCATGTGAACCCTTTTCTTCGCCAACGCATGATCCGGCATCGACTTCGGTGATGCAAAGCTACGAAATGATCCCTCCTCCCGCGCCCGCGATGTTATCTTGAGACGGCGATCCCGTCGTCCCGACGCACCCACCCGCTCGCACCCGTGAAGACGACCCACCTTCTCCTGGCCGCGGCGCTCGCGGCCCTCGCGGCGCCGGCGCGCGCGCAGGACACCATCCCGCGCCCCGCCGCCGACACCGCGCGCGCCGACACGATGCTCGTGGGCGGCGACACGATCATCATGCGCCGCAGCACCGCCCCTTCCGGCGCACGCGACAGCGGGCGCGCTCGCCCGCGCGACGGGATGCGCCGGCGCGATTCCGTGCGCCGCGAAGGCGCGCGCCGGCAGCCGCGCCCGGAGCGCGTCGCGGCGGATACGACGGCCCGCGGCCCGCGCGTCTGCGCCGGCGGCGACGTGACGCTGGGGACGAACCTAGACACCACCTGGGTCTTTACCGCGTCGGCGCGACTGGGGCGGCGCGTGGCCGCGTTCCCCAGCGCCGACTCGCTGCTGGCGCCGCTGCGGCCGCTGCTGCAGGACGCCGACGTGGTGATGCTGAACGTGGAGAGCGCCATCGGCGAAGGCGCGCCCGGACGGCGGAAGTGCGCGCCCAACTCCAACACCTGCTTCGCCTTCCGCTCGCCCGTGGCCGCGGCGGGCGCGCTGCGGCGCGTGGCGGGCGCCGCGCCGTTCGTCGGCAACGTGGCCAACAACCACGCGCGCGACGCCGGCGACGCGGGGTGGTACGCGACCATGCGGCACCTGCGCGACGCGGGCGGCTCCGTCACCGGCGCGGACACGCTGGCCGCGGTGGTCGAGGCCGCGAACGGCGACACCGTCGCGTTCCTCGGCTTCAGCCCGTGGACGGGGCCGGACCCGCGCAATCTCGCCGCGGTGCGGCGGCACGTCGCCCGGGCGGCGGCGCGGTATCCCTACGTCGTCGTGAGCGTGCACATCGGCGCGGAGGGGCGGGGCGCGCAGCACGTGTACAACGCCACGGAGATCTTCCTGGGCGAGGACCGCGGCAACTCCGTCGCGTTCGCGCACGCGGCCATCGACGCGGGCGCCAGCGTGGTGTTCGGCCACGGCCCGCACGTGATGCGCGCGGCCGAGTGGTACCGCGGCGGGCTGATCTTCTACTCGCTGGGGAACCTGCTGACGTACGGGCCCTTCACCCTGTCGGACCCGATGAACCGCGGCGGCATCGCCTGCGCGGACCTGCAGCCGGCGGGCGGCGTGTCGTACGCCGAGCTACGGTCGACGCGGCAGACGCCGCCGGGCCTCGTCGCCCCCGACGCGGCGGGTACGGCGGCGCAGCTGGTCGACGCGCTGGGGCTGCAGGACTTCCCCGCCACCGTCGCGCGCGTCACGCCGGACGGGCTGATGGCGCGCGCCGGCACCCTCCCCGCCGAAGGCGCGCCGTCCGCGACCGGCCCGCGGCGGCGCCAGCGCTAGTTGCGTCGCGCGAGGACGAACGACTGTGCATCGAATCACGAATGAAATGAATCACACGGAGGAAACGGAGGGAACGGAGGACTGACCTGAGTTCCTCCGTTTCCTCCGTTCCCTCCGTGTGATTCAATGCTGTTGGGATGACTTGGGGAAACGAAGAAGGCCCGCGACTGCATCGAGGCGCGGGCCCTTCTCTCGTGTGGCGATGCGAATCAGTGGCTGCCGCGCGCCGTCGTGTCCGTGCGCGCGGCCACCGCCGTGGCGCTGTCGTCGTCGGTGAGGAGGCGGCGGACGCCGTACCAGGCGCGCACCAGGTGCGACGCGGGGCGGTCCAGGTTGGCCTCCACGATGCGGCCGCTCCCGCTGCTGGCGTGGATGAAGCGGCCGTTGCCGATGTACATCCCCACGTGCGTGACGCGGCCGCCGCGCCCGAAGGTCAGGATGTCGCCCGGGCGCAGCTGCGACGGGTCGCGCGGCACCTCGCGGCCGGCCTGCGCCTGCTGCGCGGCCGTGCGGGGGAGCTCGTAGCCCATCGCCCGCATCAGGTACTTCAGGAAGCCGCTGCAGTCGAAGCCGCTGGGCGTGGTGCCGCCGAAGATGTAGCGGCGCCCGAGCTGCTGCCGCGCCAGCTGCACCACCGAGTCGCGGCGGGCGACCGCGCGAGGGGGCGTGCGCCGCGCGATCGCGACCACGGGGGCCGGCGCCGGGGCCGGGCGGACGATTTCCTGCGCGCTCAGCGCGGCCGGCAGCATCAGCAGTCCGGCGCAGGCGAGCGCGCGCAGTGCGTTTCCGCGTTGCTGGATCAAGGCGCTGTGTGCTTTGGGGTCCATGACGGATCGGCGCTGGGTGACCGAGGTCCGGGTGGCATCCCCGCCCTCGAGCGGGGGATGGCCGCGGCGCGCCGATACGGAACGAGCACTCTGCTTGGTTGAGCGGGGGCCAACCTACGCCCCGCTCATCGCCCCGTCAAACCCCTTCGGTCCGCGCGCGAACGGGATAATCTGACAAGTGACTGCTACGCAACCTGATACAAGCTGGGCCAGCGGCGTATTCTAATCCTCTCTTCGGTTGCCAATGTGGGGAAATCGCCGCCCCAGCGTGGGGAGGTGCTGGCGAGTGTCGGCTCAGCTTCCGCGACGAGTGAAGGTGAGATCGAGGACAGGATGATCAACCACGGCGACGACGCTTCCGCAGCAGATCAGGATTAGCTAGATTGGTTAGCTAACTCAACGGGAGATTGCACAAGATGATCGTCACCATCCACGCCGCCAAGACGAATCTCTCCAAGCTCATCGAGCAGGCCTGCGCAGGCGAGGAGATCGTGATCGCGCGCGGCAGCGAGCCGGTGGTGAGGTTGATTCCGGTGAACCGGGCCGAGCCACAGCGGAAGCCAGGCACCCTCAAGGGCGAGCTCGTCGTACCGGACGAGTTCTTCGAGCCCTTGCCTCAGGATGAACTGGAAGCCTGGGAGCAGTAGCGTGCGGATGCTCCTCGATACCCACACGCTATTGTGGTGGCTCTCCGACGACGAGCGTCTCCCGCAACGCGCCCGGGACGTGATCCTTGATGCGACAAACGAGGTGTTCGTCAGCGCAGCTTCGGCTTGGGAAGTCGCCACCAAGTTCCGACTCGGCAAGCTGCCCACCGCAACGCGTCTGGCTCACGATTTTGCAGGCCAGCTGCGGTCGCAACGGTTCGAACCGCTTCCAGTGACCATCGAGCATGGTCAGCGTGCGGGACTGCTTGCCGGTCCGCACAAGGACCCGTTCGACCGCATGCTCATTGCCCAAGCGCAGGCGGAGAACCTGGTGCTCGTGTCGAACGAGGAGTTGTTCGACAGCTACGGTGTCGTGCGCCTCTGGACCTGATTCTCGGGATGGGCAACAGAAGCGGGGCGCGCCGGCGATCGGCGCGCCCCGCTTCTCGCGCGGAGACACGCGCCGGTTAGTGCGGGTACTCCAGCTCCTCGCGCGTCCAGACCTCGCCGCCGCGGGCGACCAGGCGCACGCGGCGGAGGTTGGCGACGGAGGCGAGCGGGTCCGCGTCGAGCACGACGAGGTCTGCGAGCTTGCCGGGCTCCAGCGTGCCGATGTCCGTCCGCCGCATCGCGCGCGCGGCGTTGCGCGTCGAGGCCACCAGCACCTCCATCGGCGTCATCCCCGCCTCGGCCATCGCCTCCATCTCGTGGAACACCGAGGCGCCGTGCAGCGTCAGCGGGTTCCCCGCGTCCGTGCCCATGGCGATGGGGATGCCGGCGTCGCGCACGCGGCGCAGGTTGGCGTTCATCACCTGGCGGTTCGCGGCGATGCGCTGGCGGACCGCCGCCATCCGCGCCTCCGGCAGCGCGCCGGGGAGCGAGTCGGTGAGCGCCGCCTTGTAACGCGTGTCGGGGTCGACGCACTCCATCGGCACGCCGGTGGCGTCGAAGTGCCGCCCGTACAGCATCACGTACCCTTCCGTCACCGTCAGCGTCGGCGTGTACGTCGCCCCCGCCTGCCTGGCCAGCGCGATGAACTCGTCGTCCACCGGCGCGTCGTCCACCGAGTGCACGAGCAGTTTCGCGCCGGCGCGGAGCGCGTCCTTCGCCTGCCAGAGATCCGTCGCGTGCACGATCAGCGGGATCCCCGCGCGCCGCGCCTCGGCCGCGGCGATGCGCAGCCGCGCCTTGAACTGCGTGGTGTCGGGAGACGGCGGACCGGCCAGGTACCAGACCTTGATCGCGTCGCTGCCGTTGTGGACCATCATCCGCGCGCCCGCCAGCGTGGCCGAGTCGCTCCCCATGAACACGAACTGGCGCGCGGCGGGCACGTTCACCCAGTGGTCGAGGGTGGAGAGGAGCGGCCCGGCGGCGGCCACGTGCGGCGCGGCGTTGCTGGCCTCGGCGCGCGCCCGCAGCGGCCACGTCCACGGGTAGCCGCCCACGTCGAAGGTGGCCGTCACCCCGGCGCAGAGGTAGCTGCGGAAGAAGCGCTCCGGGTGCTGCTCGAGGACGGAGACGATGCTGTCGTACGGGAAGCGCGCCCGCACGTCGCGCGAGTCCGGCCGCCCGTCGGCCCACCCGGTCTGCGAGTAGTGCACGTGCGCGTCGACCAGCCCGGGGATGATCCACTTCCCGCGCGCGTCGATCACCTCCACGTCGGGCGCGACCGCGCACTGGCCCACGCACTCGATCGTCCCCCCGCGCATCACCACCGTCGCATCCCGTTTCGGCGGCGCGCCCGTGCCGTCGACCACCGTGGCGTGCGTCAGCGCGAACGCCGGCACCGGCCGGTCGCCGGGCGAGCCGAACGCGGTGCTCACCGCCACCTTCCAGCTCCCGTCCGGCTGCCGCGCCATCACCCGCTCCGACACGCCGCGCGACGTCTGCCCCTGCGTCACCCGGTAGCGGTAGGTGCCGTAGACCACGCCGGGCGCGACGGGG